>CANRMH010000038.1 GCA_947631695.1 uncultured Lachnospiraceae bacterium
GGGACGAATCTGTCGGCTTACCTGGCGAGGTCTCCGTATCCGGACATGTTTTTCAGGGGCGCGCTCCGGGACGTGAAGGTGTATGCGGAGGCGCTGTCCGACCATGAGATCATGGACGCGTACTTTGCGGAATCCGGAGATACGCAGACGGCGAAGGAGAGGCTTCTGAAAGACCGGGAGGCGCTGGAACTTCCGGAGAAGGAGGTCGTCTCGGATCTGGAACTTCCGGAGTGGGGAGAAAATGGTTCCCGGATTGCATGGGAGTCGTCCGATGAGACCCATCTCGCCGCAGACGGAACCGTGACGAGGCCGGACGGCGAAACCGGGGACGTCTCCGTGACACTGACGGCGACGCTGACGCTCGGCGGGCAAAAAGAAACGAAGAAATTTACGATAAAAATATTGGCGGACACGCCGGAGAACTTCTTCCGGACGACTCTGGACGCTTATGAACTGGGACAGAGCGCGGCGGCGGAGGATCTTGTTCTGCCGGATTCCCTCGGCGGGGGAATTGCGCTTGAATGGAAATCTTCCGATGAGAAGGTCATCACACGGGCGGGAAAAGTCACCCGGCCGGAGGCGGGAACCGGAAATGTGACGGTGACGCTCACGGTTAAGGCGTCCTGGCAGGGAATGGCTGCTGAGAAGGAGTTCCGGGTGGAAGTGATCGAGAAGCCCTATGGAAAGATCCTGACCTATGTGCGCTCCGGCAACAATGCGCGGACAGACGCCCTGCACTATGCGTTCAGCAGAGACGGGAAGCAGTATACGGCCCTGAACAATAACCGCCCGGTACTCTATCTGGATCAGCGGGGAGAGCGGAAGATGGGAAGCCCGGCGCTGTTTCGGAAGGCGGACGGATCCTACGGGCTGATCGCTTCCGACGACAATAACAGCACGGAGGTGACCGTCTACGATTCGCCGGATCTGATCCGCTTTGCCAATCCCCGGATCCTGTCGCTGAATTCGCAGGGAATCAGAGTGAAGAACCCCTCCTGCCGGTACGACAGCGCATCCGCGGGGTATCTGATCAGTTACGAGGGGAGCGATGGGAAATCTTATGATATCTTTACAAAGGATTTTGTGACTTTGAGCGCTCCCAAGACCAGCAGCTACCGGAAAGAAAGCGCTTCCGGGACTTTGCCGGAAGGCGCGGCGGAGGCTGGTGTGTTTGAGGCTACGAAGGACGAGTACGAGGCGGTCCTGAGGAAATGGCAGCGGGTAGAGAACACTACGGTGTCCGCACTGAGGAACGTGATCGTGAGGGAGGGAACGCAATTTTCGGAGACGCTTCTCCCGGAAAAAGCGACGGCAAATTACAGCGACGGCTCCAGAAAACAGTTTGGGATCGAATGGAAACAGAGTGACCTGGCGAAGGTGGATACCTCCAGAGCGGGAACCTATCAGATCACCGGGACGCTGAAACAGCCGGAATATGCGGATGTCCTCGTGGAACAGCGGGCGGATCCGTGGGCCTTCCTGGGAGACGACGGATACTACTATTTTACGGGATCTTATCCGGTCTGCGGACAGGCGGAGGAAGATCAGGGGATCGGCTATGACCGGATTGCCCTGCGCAGGTCAAAGACGCTGCAGGGCCTGGCGGACGCCGAGGAGGTTACGGTCTGGCACGCGGACGATGAACCTTCCACGTACCGCTATATCTGGGCGCCGGAGATTCACCAGATCAACGGGAAATGGTATGTGTTCTTTACCGCGAGTATTGAGCAGACGAATCCGTATAACATTCGTCCTCATGTCCTGGAATGTACCGGGGACGATCCGATGGATCCCGACAGCTGGACGCTCCATCGGATGCAGGCGAAGGAGGGAGACACCTTTGCTGTGCAGCAGTTTTCGCTGGACATGACGCATTTTGAGAGCGCGGGGACGCACTACGTGGTCTGGGCCGCGAATCCGGGCGATTTCTCCAACCTGTATATCGCGACGATCGATCCGCAGAGGCCCTGGCAGCTCACCAGCGAGAGTACGAAGATCACGAAGCCGGATTTTGTCTGGGAGAACCCTATCAACGAGGGACCGGCCGTGATCAGGCATAACGGGATGGTCTATCTGTGCTATTCGGCCGCGGCGGTGAATTTTACCTACTGTGTCGGCATGCTGTCCGCGAAGGAGGGAGACAACCTGCTCGACGCGGACGCGTGGACGAAGTATCCGATCCCCCTGCTGTCGACGGACGATGTGCGGGATCTGAACCAGTGCGGGCCGGGACACAATTCCTTTACCACGGATGAAAACGGGAATCCGGTCATCGTGTATCACGCGAGGCCGATCACAGAGTGTTCCAGCGGCGGCGACTGGGATGGTACGGTCGGGCGCTGCGAGTATGTGAATCCGGGCGAGAACAGCCTTCTGGATCCCTGCCGGCACGCGAGGGTGAAATCGGTGAACTTTGCCGCGGACGGCACGCCGATCCTGAATATGACTCCGGAGGAAGAGCTGAAGGAGGGGAATAGAACCGTGACCGTGACGGTGAAGGTTCGGGGGAACGAGCCTCTGCCCTACATAGATGTGAAAGGGAAAGACTGGCATTATGAGGCGGTATATTATAATTATCTGATGGGTACGATGACCGGACTGGATGAAACATATTTTGGCCCGGCGGAATTCTTAAGCCGCGCGCAGTTTGCGACGATCCTCTGGAGAATGGAGGGCGAGCCGGAGGCGAAATACACGGCGAAATTCCCGGACGTGCCGGATGACGGGGAGCTGTTCTACCGGGATGCCGTCATGTGGGCCAGCGAAAAGGGTATTACCACGGGATATACGGACGAAAGCCGCAAGGGCCTTTTCGGCCCGGCGGAGCTGATCACCAGGGAGCAGCTGGTAACCATGCTCTGCCGGTATGCGGCCTTCTGCGGATACGAGACGTCTTCGGATGCCGATCTAAGGAGCTTCCCGGACGGCGGCTCTGTGTCCGAATTTGCGGAGGCGGCCATGAGATGGGCGGCCGGAAGCGGCGTCATCACCGGCAACCAGGACAAAACCCTCGCGCCGCAGGGAATAGCAAGCCGTGCGCAGTGCGCGGCGATGATTCAGAGATTTCTGGAGAAAAACAGATAATTTTTACAGCCGGTCTGGCTGTTTAAAGAGCAAAACATTCTGCAAAGGGAGTACAGGAAAAGTCCTGGATGGCCAGTTTAACCGGTCAAGGGACATACCTGTACTCTCTTTTCTTAAAAAATCAGTTAAAAAAATCTCCCATCCATCCTTGCTGTGACATTTGCAGACAAAAACCAGCAGTATGTTTGTAAAAATGCATAGAAACTACTTAAAAACACAAAAAAATATAGTATTTATGTTAATAACGGCCTGATTGAAACCAGAATATAATTTTAATGTAAGGAAGAATTTTTCCGAGTTCAAAAAATCAAAAAAAGAAAGGAATGTAAATAGATGAAAAAAATAAAGAAATTTTTAAGCTTTGCGCTGGCATTTATGCTGGCGATGACAATGTCAACGGCTGCTTATGCGGCTGATCTGACGATCCATTCTAAAACAGACGGACACACATTTGAAGCTTATCAGGTGTTTGCAGGAACGAATTCTTCAAAAGGTCTTGTGGATATTGAATGGGGAGCGGGAGTGAACGGCCCTGCCCTGCTGGAAGAGTTTAAAACATTTGAATCAGCCGATGGAACCACTCCGTTTCAAAAGTGCGTGACTGCATACGATGTGGCAAAAGTATTGGAAAACATCGCGGATAAAAGCGCGGACGCAGATGCTGTGGCGGAACTTATCGAGAAACATCTGTCGGTCAAAACCGGTGAGACAAAGGCTGTAGAAGGGACAGAGTACGAGTATAAATTCGAGGATCTGGCTGACGGGTACTATTTTGTGAAGGATGCCGGGCTTGACGCAGGCATCCATGCAGCTTATACGAAGTTTATTCTTTGGGTCACCGGAGACGGGGCAACGGTGGAAGCAAAGACAGATATTCCTTCCTTAGACAAAGAGATCATGCATAACGAATCCGGAGAGTGGGAAAAGGCAGGCGACAACCAGATTGGCGATGCGGCGGAGTTTCGCATCACAACGACGGTTCCGTACGCTGCAGAGGATTATGAACTTTATGATTATGTGATCTATGATACAATGTCTGAAGGCCTTACGTCCGGGATATACGGCGATGCGGACGTGGTCATGAAAGTCAATGATGATACAGTGCTGGACGATGATTACTATGATGTCGAGAAAGAGGGGGAGAATGGATTTAAGATTACTGTTAAAATTAAGGAGGCGCTTGCCGACGGGGTCATTAAAGAAGGCGACACGCTTGTTTCTTACTATACGGGTACTCTGAACTGGAAAGCGGCCGCCGCACAGCCGGAGACCAATAAAGCGCATCTGGAATACAGCAATAATCCGTATGACGAAGGTTCAAAGGGCAGGACGCCGGAAGTTACAGTTTATGACTGGACATTTGATATGAGCGCAAAAAAGATTGACGGCGATACCGGGGAACAGTTGGATAACGCGAAATTTGTATTATCCCGGGCCGCGAGCTTATCGCCTGAATTAAATGAGGAGGGAACTGCGCCGAAAGATACGGCGGATCTGATCGCGTTTGTCAAAGTATCAGATGAAAATTACCGCGTTGCCACTCCTGAGGAAATTGAAAGCGGAAATGTCACTTATATCATCGAGATAGGCACAGCCGCGATTACGGGTCTGGACGATAGCGCCGATTATTACCTGCACGAAGTTAAGGCTCCGGAAGGGTACAATAAATTAGAGGAACCGGTAAAACTCAAGCTTACGGCAGAGTATGATACGCCGGATAGGCTGAAAGAGGGATTCCCGAAGGTTAGCGTAGACGGGGCGGAATTGAGTTCGGTTCTTAGAGCTGATATTGTGAATCATTCCGGCGCAAAGCTTCCTTCCACCGGTGGTATCGGCACCGCGATCTTCTATGCGGCCGGCGGCATTCTGGTGGCTGCGGCGGTCCTGCTCGCCGGCAGGAAGCGTACGAAAGCAGAATAGGCTCTGGAATCAGATATCCGTCATATGAAATAAGAACTTGACGGCGATTATTGGCGGCGCAGGGGAGCTTTTAAGCGCCCCTGCCCGCAACGGCAGGGGGAACTCTGAAAAATGAAGAGACATTTATCTACAATTTTTTTAGTCGTTATCTTACTGACGGGACTGTCCTTGCTTTTGTATCCGACAGTGAGCGATTACTGGAACTCTTTCCATCAATCGAGGGCTATCGCAAACTACAGCGAACAGGTCAAAAAAATGGACCGCGCGGATTACGGGAAGATCCTTGCGGATGCACATGCA
The DNA here is from genome assembly GCA_947631695.1 of uncultured Lachnospiraceae bacterium. Taxonomy (GTDB): domain Bacteria; phylum Bacillota; class Clostridia; order Lachnospirales; family Lachnospiraceae; genus Claveliimonas. Next base: position 5,305 of record CANRMH010000038.1, read on the forward strand.
TACAACGAACAGCTTCTGCATACGCCGGACCGTTATCACATGACCGGGGAGGAGCGGGCAAGGTATAACGCCCTCTTAAATGTATCGGGTACCGGAATCATGGGATATATAGAGATTCCGGACATCGGCTGCCGGCTTCCCATTTACCATGGGATGGACGAGGAAGTTCTGCAGATTGCGGCCGGACACCTGGAAGGCACTTCCCTTCCCGTCGGCGGAAAGGGAACCCACGCGGTCCTGGCGGCCCACCGGGGACTTCCGTCGGCAAGACTTTTCACCGATCTTGATCAGATGAAGGAGGGGGACGTCTTTATTATCCGCGTCCTGAATGAGACGATGACCTATGAGGTGGATCAGATCCGGATCGTGCTTCCGGAGGAACTGAGCGAGCTGGAGATCGAGAGCGGGAAGGATTACTGTACGCTGGCAACCTGCACCCCCTACGGGGTAAATTCGCACAGAATGCTAGTGAGAGGGATCCGGACGGCGAACCGGGAAATGCCGGACGCCGGTGAAGGCGTACGGCGGATAAAACCGTATCAGGTTGTTCTGTGTACGGCTGTGCCGATATTGCTTATCTCTGCGGCATGGGCGGCGTCCAAACGAAGAAGAAAGAGAAGGAAATAACGCCTTAAATGCGTTTGTCTCAGCAAATATCCGGGAGGAATGAACATGAGGAGAAGGTATTTTAAGAGAGGGCTGGCGCGCGCCGCGGCCGCGCTGTGCATAATCCCGGCGCTGTCCATGGCGGGGGCATACGCGCATGAAAGCGGAGCGGCCGGGAGCGCCGGGCTGCCGGAGATATTGCCGGGAAATTCGGCCAGCCTTACATTCAAGGCGGCAAACGCGGAAGAATTTGAGACGGATCCGGAGCTTGGGGAGGCGCGGATCAGGGTAAATGTGTATAAAGTGGCGGAAATCAGAGCCGACGGTAATTTCGTGCCTCTCGCCTTCTATGAAGGGGTGAAATTCGGAAAAGCAGGAAATGACGCCTCTGCACAGATCGATGAAACGCGGGCCGTCGCAGACCGGATCGAAAATCCGGGAGAAGGACAGAACGCGCCCGCGCCTGCGGCGACCGTGGTTTTCTGCGTGGATGGGGACGGAGTTCAGGCGGAAGGGATTACCGGAACCGGAATGTATCTTGTATGGCCGGAGGAACTGAACACGACGGCGTACTCCTACAAGTTTATGTCATATCTCATATCTCTCCCGTCATGGAACGGAGAAGCCGGAATCTGGGAGTATGACGTAGTTTCCTTCCTGAAGATGGAACAGGATCTCAGGGAAGGGGCGCCCGGCGGTGGGACGAAGGGAAATGCATACCAGGATACTATGACCCAGTCCCGCCCGAACTTCGCTGTGGAGGAAAACACGGCGGCGCAAAAGATGGTAAAGAAAATAACGCCGGGAAGAAAGATTGTCAGGACAGGCGACCAGAGCGGCCTCATCATATGGTCCGCGGCCGCCCTCGGAAGCGGAGCCGTCCTGTCGCTGCTGGCGTTTTTGAATCGGAGGAAAAACAGGAGGACTGAGACATAAAGGGACGGAGAAGAACAGCGGGGAAGCCTTGCGCCCGTTGGCGTTTTTGCGGGACTGCTGATTCTTTCGTTCCTGATGCTGCGCGCCCTGCTTTTGGATTTTTTGTACTCAGGGATGCACCGCGTAGAAGGCCGCGATGACTTTTGGTGCGAAATGCCTGCTCATATGCAGCTTTGCGTTATTGCTCAGAATAATATAGTCGTGGTGGATCGCTTTGAGCCTCTGCAGGGATACCACGCAGTTTTGGCTGCATTTGACAAATCCGAAGGGTGACAGAGCGGCTAATTCCTGGTTTAGCGTCCCGTATTTCCGGTATTCGTGGTCGGAGGTATGAACCGTTATCTGATGGCCGTGAATCTCCAGGTAGAAAATATCGTAGATATTGATTTTTGAAATGGATGTTTTGGTTCTGCAGATATAATCAAATTGCTGACTGCGGTATAGATTTAAAGCATTCCTGAGACCGGAAACGCCATATGCCTGTAAGAATGAGGAAAGTTCGATTTTTAATGATTCGTTGTTTAAAAGATGTGCGATAGTCTGGGGAAGTTCAGTCATTGTCTTTATCCTTTGATTTTTCTCTTATTAATAATATAGACAATTTATTTTTGAAAACCTTGCGCATTTTTCTCAATATATTTTATTTTCACAGCACAAATTTCCAAAAATGATCTTAACGATACCGAATATGCTGCAAGCAAGGCGGCCGGGATGCGGGCAATGGAGGATCATCATTTTACCGGCGGATTTGGCGTTCCGTCCATAAAAAGTCCTGCTTATCCCACGGAAAAGTGCAAAGATATAGTTGATTTATACTAAGATATAGTGTAAACTTATAACAGTACTTGTAAAAATTCACAAAAGAATCAAAGAAAGGAAGAGAGTATGAGCGATTCTAAACAAACTTTCAAACCGTATATTCCGGCTGACAAGGTAGTGCCGGAATTTACAGCAACATCGATTGTTCTTGGTATCATTCTTGCCGTTGTTTTCGGCGCGGCGAATGCATACCTCGGACTCCGGGTCGGTATGACGGTATCCGCTTCCATTCCGGCGGCGGTTATCTCAATGGGGGTGATCCGGTTTCTTCTGAAGAAGAATTCCATTCTGGAAAACAACATGGTTCAGACCATCGGTTCTGCCGGTGAGTCGCTGGCCGCAGGAGCGATCTTTACGCTTCCCGCTTTGTTCATGTGGACAGCTGAGGACAGCTCTATCGCTTCGCCGTCTTTCCTGATGATCGCATTTATCGCGATCTGCGGAGGTATCCTGGGCGTGCTGTTCATGGTTCCGCTGCGCACGGCCCTGATCGTGGAGGAACACGGCGTGCTGCCGTTCCCGGAAGGGCAGGCATGTGCGGAGGTTCTTCTCGCAGGGGAAGAGGGCGGCGACAAGTCTAAGCTGGTATTCTCCGGTCTGGGAATTGCTGCCGTTTACAAATTTATCGCGGATGGGTTATGCCTGTTCCCGAGTGAAGTGGATTGGACGATTGAGGCATATCCGGGTTCCGGCATCGGTATGGATGTGCTTCCGGCGCTTGTCGGCGTGGGTTATATCTGCGGCGCAAGAGTTTCTTCCTACCTGCTTGGCGGCGCAGTCCTCGGCTGGTTTGTGATCATGCCGATGCTGGTGCTGTTCGGCGGGGACGCGGTGATGTACCCGGCGACGGAACCGTTTAACACACTGGATACGGGAACCCTTTGGGGCAGCTTCGTGCGTTACATTGGCGCCGGCGCTGTTGCGGCGGGCGGTATCCTGAGCCTGATCAAGTCCCTGCCTCTGATCGTATCCACCTTCGCGAAGGCGATGAAGGGATTCGGCAAAGAGGGCGGTGTGGCCCGTACGGAGAAGAGCCTGTCCCTTCCGGTTTCCATGGGCGGCGCGCTGATTGTCGCGATCCTGCTCTGGATCATGCCGAGCGTTCCGATTACGCTTCTTGCCGCGCTCATCATTGTAATTTTCGGTTTCTTCTTCGCTACGGTTTCCTCACGTATGGTGGGGCTGGTCGGATCTTCCAACAACCCGGTTTCCGGTATGGCGATTGCGACTCTTCTGATCTCAACCGTGATTTTGAAAGCGACCGGAAATACAGGAATTGCAGGTATGACCACTGCGATCTGTATCGGTACGGTAATCTGCATCGTGGCGGCTATGGCGGGTGATACTTCTCAGGATCTGAAGACCGGTTATATCGTTGGAGCGACTCCGCTGCTCCAGCAGATCGGCGAGCTGCTCGGTGCGGTTGCGGCAGGTCTGGCGATCGGCGGCGTTCTCTATCTGCTGAACGCGGCATGGGGATATGGCTCCACACAGCTGCCGGCTCCGCAGGCGACCCTGATGAAGATGGTCGTGGAAGGCGTTATGGGCGGAGATCTTCCGTGGGGAATGGTATTCATCGGCGTGTTTATTGCGATCGTTGTTGAGATCGTCGGGATCCCGGTGCTTCCGTTTGCAATCGGTCTTTATCTGCCGATTCATCTGTCCACACCGATCATGGTCGGCGGCCTGATCCGTCTGTGGGTAGAGAAGCGCAAATTCAAATCCGAAGACAGACGTCAGGAGGTTATCAATGACGGCGTGCTGTTCTCCTCCGGTATGATCGCCGGCGAGGGACTGGTCGGTATTATCCTGGCCGTCCTGGCAGTCTTTGGAATTAACCTGAGCCTGAACGGAATTTTAGGCAACTGGGGAGGTATGGCGTTCTTTATTGTTCTCGTAGCGATCATGATCTTCTTCATGTTCGGCGGGAAGAAAAAACAGAAAAAATAGAAAATAAATCAAGGTTGACTGAACAAAGACAGAATGTTTCCCAAACAGCAGTTTGAAAAGGTAAGTTCAGAAAAATGACATTTCGGCTGTGCGATATTCGTATATTGTACAGTCGAAATATTTTATCTTACAGGAAAACCGCAGTCGGGATGTTATTTTATGATGCTGCGGGAATGCGAGAAGGGTACTTTTTATATCAGCAAAAGGAGACAGGGTATGGCGAAAAAGAAAAAAGTTTCTGCAAATTATTTGGAGAGCGTGCCTGTTCGCAGTGAAGAGCGGCCGTGGCGTTTGCGGGAGGACGGCTTGGTGGAGATTGATATGGAAAATAAAGGATTTTATCATTCGATCGCGCAGAAGTTTTTCCATAAGCCGCGCGTCAGCCATATTTCACTGGATAAATATGGAAGCGTCGTGTGGCAGAGCATTGATGGGAAGAATAATGTGATGGACATCATTCACAGGATGGAGGATGCGTTTCCGGAAGAAAAAAGCCGCATGCTGGATCGCGTGGTCACTTACATGGCGACCCTGCAGAACAACCGGTTCATCACAATGCGGGGGGCGAAGGCATGAGACCCCTGATCATTATATTTGGAATTTTGCTGTTTGCAGCCGCGACGGCCGTACTCTATGTGTGGGGGATGCATAAATCCTATTACCAGAGGGAAACACTGACAAAAATGCTTCTATCCAAATCCTCGGAGAAAGTGATGCATTATCTGAAAACGCACGACACAATTTCGGAACCGGAGATGCGCAGGCTGGTCGAAGGGACGAAAGCGGCGGAATTTTACAGCCGCAGGAGAGCGGTCGTGCAGGCCGATCAGGCGTTTACTGCGCAGCTGATCAGGGCGATGATGCAGGACGGCCTGATTGAGCCGGCGCAAGAGGGACGGCAGGTTTACAGGAAGAAGCAAAAAAATTCATAAAAGCAGAGGTGAAAAGTTATGGCAGTATTAGCAGGAATTGAACCGGAATCGGTCTTTCGGTATTTTGAGGAACTTTGCGGGATTCCGCATGGATCGGGGAATACAAAACAGATCAGCGACTATTGCGTGAAATTTGCAAAGGATCATGGATTCCGGTATATACAGGATCACATGAATAACGTGATTATATTCAAGGATGGAACGCCGGGATACGAGCAGTCCGAGCCGGTGATGTTTCAGGGCCATCTGGACATGGTGTGTGAGAAAACGCCGGAATGTACGATTGATTTTGAGAAAGACGGGCTTTCCCTGCGTGTGGATGATGGGATTATTTCTGCGGAAGGCACGACGCTGGGAGGGGACGACGGGATCGCGGTAGCTTATGCGCTTGCAATTCTGGACTCTGAAGAGATTTCCCATCCGCCGATCGAGGCCGTGTTCACTGTCGATGAAGAGATCGGAATGTTTGGCGCGGAAGCGTTGGACTGCACGCCGCTGAAGGCGAAGATGATGCTGAACGTGGACTCCGAGGAGGAGGGCGTCCTGCTTGTGAGCTGCGCGGGCGGGGTCGGCACGGTCTGCCATCTCCCGGTGAATTATGAGGAGAAGGAAGGGGTTGCGGCGAAGCTTGTGGTGACCGGCCTGACCGGCGGCCACTCCGGCGTGGAGATCAACAAGGGACGCGCAAACGCGAACCAGCTCCTGGGCCGCGCTCTGAATGAGATCGGCAAGAGCGCCGAGTATTTCCTGTGTTCTGTCGCGGGCGGACTGAAGGACAACGCGATCCCGCGCGAGGCTGTGGCGGAGCTGGTTGTGCCTCAGGGCAGTCTTGACGCTGTGAAAGACGCTGTGGAAGCGTATGAGAAGATTTTTAAGGCGGAATTCAGCGTGACGGATCCGGAGCTTTCCATGACGGTATCCTTCGGGGAGACCGGGAAGACGAAGGTGATGGAAGTGCAGTCTCAGAAATATGTGATTGCCGCCCTGGTCAATCTTCCGGGCGGAATCCAGCGCATGAGCGTCGACATTCCGGGACTGGTGCAGACCTCGCTGAATATGGGGATTTTGCAGACGACGGAGCAGGAGGTTACGATGAGCTTTGCCGTCCGAAGCAGCGTCGGCACGGAAAAGGACGAGGTCGTCAGCCGCCTGGCGAATCTGATGGGACTCCTCGGCGGTACGGCCGAGAATTCCGGCGATTATCCGGCATGGGAGTATAACCGGGATTCAAAACTGCGAGATCTGATGGTGGAAGTGTTCAAGGAACAGTATGGCAGGGAGCCGACCGTGGAGGCAATCCACGCCGGGCTGGAGTGCGGCCTGTTCTCCGGCAAGATCCCGGGACTGGACTGTATTTCCTTCGGGCCGGATATGACGGATATTCATACGACCGGAGAGTGTATGAATATTGCGTCTGTCCAGCGGACCTGGAAGTATATTCTGGAAGTTCTCAGGCGTCTGAAGTAAATGTGGACGAATGAATTTGTGACAGATAACTGAAAAATATTGCGGATATGGGAAGAGCAGGGCGACCTGCTCTTTTCGCGTTTATTGTGTCACAGTGAAAGTAAACCCTCTGCTATGCAGGTAATTTGTCTTTTTATGCCAGCTATATAAATAATTCGACTTATTTATACAGATCAGGTTTGATAAAGATGTGGCATTTATGTAAAGAAAACATACTATTATAGTAAAATATATTATTTAGAGAGAGGGAAGACATGAATAGATTTAATTTTTTTAATGATAATTGTCGTTATAATAATGACTCTTATAGAAATAATGATCGAAGAGACTGCGACTGTGATAATGAGGAATGCCATCCGTGTCATCCGAATTGTCCTCCCGGACCTCCCGGACCGCCTGGCCCAAGAGGACCCAGAGGTCCGCAGGGCCCGGCAGGAGAAACAGGTCCGGCAGGCCCACAGGGTCCGGCAGGAGAAACAGGTCCGGTAGGCCCGCAGGGACCGGCTGGAGAAACAGGCCCGGCAGGCCCACAAGGTCCGGCAGGAGAAATAGGCCCGATAGGCCCGCAGGGACCGGCTGGAGAAACAGGAGCGACAGGCCCGATAGGCCCGCAAGGCCCGGCAGGCCCACAAGGTCCGGCAGGAGAAACAGGTCCGGCAGGTCCGCAAGGTCCGGCAGGAGAGGCAGGCCCGCAAGGCCCACAAGGTCCGGCAGGAGTATTGAATTTTGCTGACTTTTATGCATTGATGCCGCCGGATAATGCCGCAACGGTCGCACCCGGTACAGACGTAAGCTTTCCGCAGGATGGACCTAACAGTGGTGCGGATATTACCCGTATTGGCGCGGATTCGTTTAATCTGGCGCAGGCAGGAACGTATCAAATTCTATTCCTGGTGAGTGTAAATCAGGCGGGGCAACTGGTTTTAACGTTAAATGGTGATGAAGTAGATTACACCGCTGTGGGCCGTGCAACGGGTGCAAGCCAGATCGTAGGTATGGCTCTTGTAACTACAACAACTGAGGATTCCGTTTTAACAGTAAGAAATCCCGCGGACAACCCGGCAGCGCTTATTATTACGCCAACAGCGGGTGGAACACTTCCGGTTTCAGCGCATCTTGTGATTATTCAGATCCGTTAGATTGTATGCGTAAGAAGAAGGGAGAGAAATCTCCGGAATAAAAATATTAGTTGATTTTCCAGTGGAATGGCAGAGTATGATATGGTAGAATAGTAAATAATTATTTTATCTTCATGCTCTGCCCTGGGAAAACCTGAAAAGTTATATAACCTGGATGGAATACTTTGCGGCTGACCGGGCGGAAGAAAGGTCAGAGGTGTCGAAATGGAAAAAGCGAAAGTCTATTTTACGAAAGAGATCACTCCGCAGAAGGTAGTGGATATGTATAAAGCGCTGGGCATCCAGCTTCCCGGGAAGGTGGCGGTCAAGGTACACTCCGGGGAGGCGGGGAATCAGAACTACCTGCACCCGGAATTCATGCGTCCGATGGTGGAGTATGTGAAGGGAACCGTTGTGGAATGTAATACGGCCTACGACGGGGAGAGAAACTCTACGGAGAAGCATCAGAAACTGATCGCGGATCACGGCTGGACGAAATATTTCGATGTGGATCTGATGGACGCCGAGGGGCCGGATCTGGTTCTGCCCATCCCGAACGGGAAAGTTCTGAAAGAAAATCTGGTTGGAAAAAATATAGAAAATTA
>CANRMH010000039.1 GCA_947631695.1 uncultured Lachnospiraceae bacterium
CCGACAAAAGCGACCACCTGGTCGTTCCAATCTTATTGATATAGAACCACTCCCAAAATATGTTGAACACACCCTCCAGCGGAATTGCTTTTGTAAAGGAAAATTCGTAGGGAAACAGCATCCGCACTGCAGAAAACATACATAAAACCAATAAGCTGCCGACTCCGAACCATCTGATAAAACGAATGTTTTTTCTGCAAAAATATTGAAGTAGGATCAGAATACTGCTCCACAGTACAGCCATAAATACGGAAAATGCGGTGATCTGCATCGCTTTGTTCACTTCCTCCCTGTGTCTTCATGTTTTAATTCGTCAATAATTTCCTCCAGCTCTTTAATAATGTCCCGTTTTTCCGCCTTCACCTCATTTGCCAGCGCTACGGTTACCGCCGCAATGGAGGCCGGCGTCACTTTCCATTCTTTTGCCGCAACAATCTTCGCCGCATACTGCTCCTTCGTCACCGCCGGAACAAACTGCCTGGCATACTGCGTCCCGCACTGCACGACGCCGCAGACCTCTATCATGCCCTTGGCGAGCAGGGAACGCAGCATCATATGTACGTAATTTCCGTTCCACGACCGATCTGCGGAAATCTGTAAAATATCGACGCTGGTCAGCGGCTCCCCCTTCTCCCAAAAGAGATTCATCAATTCCTCTTCGCTATTTGTTAAAAGTTTTTGTCTCATTTTCATAATGTCTGGTAGCCTTTCTTTATTTACTGCAAATATTTTTTCTTTATTGTAAATTATATTACAGTGTTTGTCAAGTCTGCAAATGCTGTGAAGCGCTGTAAAATCATCAAATATTTTCTATTTCCGTGCAAAAAAAGAACGCTGCAAAACAGATGATTGCTCATCTATTTTGCAGCGCCCCATATCACGCATTAGTTGATCGTACGTTTTACATAGCTGGTATGCAGCGTCTCATGCGCCTTGTGGCTTCCGGGTTCGCCGAGATACTCTTCATAGAGTTTCTTGATCGCCGGATTCTCATGGGACTTGCGGATCGGCTTGTTCGCATCATTCTTATAGAGAACGGATGCACGGATCCCGCGCACGTCCGTAAAGTTACGCACATCCCCGGATACCTGCGGCTGACCGCCGCCGTTGACGCATCCTCCCGGGCATCCCATAATCTCGATAAAGTGATAGTCCGCCTCGCCGGCTTTCACCTTGTTCAGCAGGGTTCTCGCATTGCCAAGACCGGATGCAACCGCTACCTTCACATCCATGCCTGCCACCGGATACACCGCTTCCTTGATACCCTCGATACCGCGGACATCCTTGAAATCCAGGTTCGCCAGTTCCTCGCCGGTCAGTTTCTCCACCGCCGTACGCAGAGCCGCTTCCATCACACCGCCGGTCGCTCCGAAGATCACGCCCGCGCCTGTGGATTCGCCCATTGGATCATCGAACGTCTCATCCGGCAGCGCGGTAAACTCGATGCCGCAGCGTCTGATCAGTCTTGCAAGCTCCCTGGTCGTGATCGCGATATCCACGTCCGGTACGCCCGCCGCATCCTGATCGTCGCGGCCCACTTCGAACTTCTTCGCCGTACACGGCATCACGCTGACAGATACGATCTTCTTCGGGTCAATTCCCTCTTTCTCCGCAAAGTAGGTCTTCAGCATCGCGCCGAACATCTGCTGCGGGGACTTGCAGGTGGACAGGTTCTCCGTCATATCCGGGAAGTAATGTTCGCAGTATTTCACCCATCCCGGTGAACAGGAAGTGATCATCGGAAGAACCCCGCCGTTCTGAATACGGTCGAGAAGCTCCGCCGCTTCCTCCACGATCGTCAGGTCTGCGCCCCAGTCCGTATCGAACACCTTGTCGAATCCGATCCTTCTGAGAGCCGCCGCCATCTTGCCCTCTACGTCCGTTCCCATCGGATAGCCGAATTCCTCGCCCAGTCCCGCGCGGACGGAAGGAGCGGTCTGAACCACCACATATTTGTCCGGATCTGCGATCGCTTCCAGAACCTGATCCGTGTAATCCTTCTCATACAGCGCGCCCGTCGGACATACGGCAATACACTGTCCGCAGGATACGCAGCTGGTTTCCCCGAGTCCCATACCGAACGGGGAACCGATGAAGGTGTCAAATCCGCGGTTGTTCGGTCCGATCACTCCGATTCCCTGCGTCTTCTCGCACACTGCCACGCAGCGGCGGCACAGGATACATTTGTTGTTATCGCGAATCATATGAGCTGCGGAGTCGTCAAGCTCATAGGAGTTGGAGACGCCCTCATAATAGTTCGCATCGTCCACGCCGTATTCCTTACACAGCTGCTGCAGTTCGCAGTTGCCGCTTCTCACGCAGGAGAGGCAGCTCTTGTCATGGTTGGACAGCAGAAGCTGCAGAGTCCTCTTTCTGGACTGGATCAGCTTCGGCGTATTGGTCAGTACTTCCATACCCTCGCTGATCGGATGCACGCATGCCGCGACAAGATTTCTTGCGCCCTTCACTTCCACCACGCACATCCGGCATGCGCCGATTTCATTGATATCTTTCAGATAGCATAATGTCGGAATCTTAATTCCCGCCAAACGGGCTGCTTCAAGGACAGTAGAACCTGCCGGTGCAGATACATCCAGACCGTTGATTTTAAGATTAATATTTTCCATATTCTCCATCCTCCATTACTCTTTGTATATAGCGCCAAAGCGGCATTTTTCCATACAAGCTCCACATTTCACACACTTCTCCTGGTCGATGACATGTGCTTCTTTCACTTTGCCGGTAATCGCGTTGTTCGGGCAGTTTCTCGCGCAGAGCGTACAGCCTTTGCACTTGTCGGGATCGATCTTGTACTGGAGCAGATCCTTACATACGCCCGCCGGACATTTCTTGTCTACGATATGCGCGATATATTCATCCTTGAAATACTTCAGCGTTGACAGTACCGGGTTCGGAGCCGTCTGTCCCAGAGCGCACAGGGAGTTGGAACTCAGGTGTGCGGCCAGTTCTTCCAGACGATCCAGGTCTTCCATCGTTCCCTGACCCTTGGTGATCTTCTCGAGGATCTCCAGCATACGGCGCGTTCCGACACGGCACGGCGTACACTTGCCGCAGGACTCGTCTACCGTGAATTCCAGGAAGAACTTCGCAATATCCACCATACAGGTGTCCTCATCCATAACGATCAGGCCGCCGGAACCCATCATGGAGCCGATGGCGATCAGGTTGTCATAGTCGATCGGCACGTCAAAATGCTCTGCCGGGATACATCCGCCGGACGGCCCTCCCGTCTGAGCAGCCTTGAACTTCTTGCCGTTCGGGATTCCTCCGCCGATCTCCTCGACGATCTCGCGCAGCGTGGTTCCCATCGGAATCTCCACCAGACCGGTGTTGTTGACTTTACCGCCAAGTGCGAATACCTTCGTTCCTTTGGATTTCTCCGTACCCATGGAAGCGAACCATTCCGGCCCTTTCAGGATGATCTGAGGAACGTTTGCATAAGTCTCTACATTGTTCAGGATCGTCGGCTTCTGATACAGACCCTTCAGCGCCGGGAAAGGCGGACGCGGTCTCGGCTCGCCGCGGTTTCCTTCGATGGACGTCATCAGAGCCGTCTCCTCGCCGCAGACAAACGCGCCCGCGCCCAGACGAAGCTCGATATCAAAATCAAATCCTGTTCCGAAAATATCCTTTCCTAACAGTCCGTATTCCCTTGCCTGCCCGATCGCGATGTTCAGACGCTGAACTGCGATCGGATACTCCGCACGCACATATATGTATCCCTGGGAAGCGCCGATCGCATAACCAGCGATCGCCATAGCCTCCAGAACCACATGCGGATCGCCTTCCAGCACGGAACGGTCCATGAACGCGCCCGGGTCGCCCTCGTCGGCGTTGCAGCAGACATATTTCTGATCAGAAGGATTTCCCGCCGCAAATTTCCATTTCAGGCCGGTCGGGAAGCCCGCGCCCCCGCGTCCGCGGAGTCCGCTGTCCAGCATCACCTGAATGACCTGCTCCGGAGTCATCTCCGTCAGGACTTTTCCGAGCGCCTCATAACCGCCGGTACCGATGTACTCTTCGATATTCTCCGGGTTGATCACACCGCAGTTGCGCAGAGCAACCCTCTTCTGCTTCTTATAAAACTCCGTCTCCTGAAGCGGCAGCACCTCCGCACCCTTCACTGTCTCGTCGTACAGCAGGCGGGTCACTACCCTTCCTTTCAGCAAGTGTTCGGATACAATCTCCTCAATATCGTCTTCCTTCACCATCGAATAGAAGGAACCTTCCGGGTACACGATCATGATCGGACCCAGCGCGCACAGACCGAAGCATCCCGTCTTCACAACGCCGACCTCGTCCTCCAGTCCCTGTTTTTTAATCTCTTTTTCCAGTTTTTCTATGATTCTATGACTGCCTGAGGACGTACATCCAGTTCCGCCGCAGACTAATACATGAGAACGATACATAGTAGCGAACCTCCTTTATCCTATTTTTGTTCAGCGGCAAGCGTATACTTCGTCACTACCTGTCCGCCCTTCAGATGAAGCCGGAATACTTCCATAGCCTTCTCAGGATTCATCTTTACATACGTCACTTTTTCTTTGCCGGGTTCCATAACCTCAACGATCGGCTCATACTGGCACAGACCGATGCATCCCGTCTGCGTCACGTTGATGTTATTCAGTCCCTCTTCCTGCACCGCGTCAGCCAGCGCGGACAGCACCGGCCTTGCGCCGCTTGCGATTCCGCATGTCGCCATGCCGACGACAACTCTCGTCTGGGATTCGTCCTCGGATCTGAATCCGACTCTCCCCTGCATCTTTGCTCTGATTGCCTGTAATTCTTCCAGAGATTTCATATTATTCCTCCGTTTCTGATTATTTCTTAAACCTGTTTCCCGCCATCGACCTCCGCTTTGTTCGTCTCCAGGTAATCCTTAATAAAATCAGAGACTTCCGCTTCCTTCAATGACACGTTGCCCAAAATTGCTCTCATTTCTCTCGTATCCAGCACGAATGTTTTGTCATCATATGTATAACGGTAACAGAACTCCGTCGGTTCGTGGAACACGACCAGGGTGTGGATCACCCCGCTGATGTCCCCCAGCGGCATCCTGTCTATATGTGATAAACGAAATACAGCTTTTACTTCTGTGCCTTTCCCCGGCTTGGACCGGATGGAAAAACTCCCATCCGCATTCTCTGCAGCCTGCTTGAAAAAGGGAACTCCAAGTCCTACTTTTCTGGTCGTTCTTGTGGTGAAAAAAGGATCAATCACCCTCTGCACCTGCTCCTGCGTCATCCCGCAGCCGTTGTCGCGGATCAGCACGGAAAGGAAATCCTTCCGGGTGTCGATCTGAACCTCTATCTCAACCAGATCCGCCTCCGCACGGACGGAATTCTCCGCCACATCGAGAATGTTTAATGCGATTTCCGGCATCATAGGCTATTCGTATTTGGCTAAAATATCATCGATATCGTCTACTTTCAGCCTTCCGTATACCTCGTCGTTGATGGTAATGACCGGCGCAAGGCCGCACGCCCCGATACAACGGCACGCGTCCAGAGAGAACTTGCCGTCCGGCGTACATTCGCCGCCCTCGATTCCCAGCTTCTCCATCAGCTTGTTGTAGATGTCCCCCGAACCCTTTACATAGCAAGCGGTGCCAAGACAGACAGAAATCTGATATTTTCCCTTCGGATTCAGCGCAAACTGAGAATAGAACGTCGCGACTCCGTAAATCTTCTCCAACGGAATCCCTGTACCATCAGAAATCATCTTCTGGACTTCTATTGGAAGATACCCGTAAATGTCCTGAGCCTTCTGCAGGATCCGCATCAACGCGCCCTTTTCATCTTTCAATTCGGCGATGACTTCCAATAATGCTTTTTCCTGTTCTTCGGTTCCCCGAAATGGAACGGTTGTTTTTTTAGAAAGCATTTCTTTACCTCCCTTTACTTTTGATTTAGTCAATTTCTTAACCTGAGCTAATCCTAATATATTTTAACATATGCAGAAATAAAAATCTATAGACGATTGCCTTATTTTTGTTAATTTTTTATCCATCCCTGAGGTTCCTGTTTTTTCTCACTCTGCGCCCCTGTTTTTGTATGATTGTTAAAAAATTTACAAGAAAAATTGTTTTTTTTGTGTATATTGTACAAAATCTGTATTGCATTTCACACTCTTCAATGCTATACTGTATTTACCCAAACGGCGCACTATTCTTTTATTCCATTATTTACTGTATATTAAATTAGGAGGGTTCTATGACAATCAGAAAAATCCAGGAATTATTAGATGCAGATGTTTTGCTTGGCAATGAACTTTTAGACAAAAACGCCGACTTCGTCTTTTCTTCGGACATGATGAGCGACGTACTGGCGTTTGCGGACGAGCAGTCCATTCTGATCACGGGCCTGTGCAATCCGCAGGTGGTAAGGACAGCCGAGATGCTGGATATCATCTGCATCATTTTCGTGCGCGGCAAGCTGCCGGACGCGCATACTCTTGAAATGGCGAAAGAGCGAAAGATCGTCGTTCTCGGCACCTCCCACAAGATGTTTACGACCTGTGGAATCTTATACGAAAACGGATTACGTGGAGGTGCTTGATCATGGCTGAAAATCTGACTTTTCGTTACAAAATTTCCGGCGACGACTTTACCAGGGCCGGAGAAGCTAGCAGCAATGTGAAAAGTAAACTAAAACAGATGGGCGTCGACAACAACGCGATCCGCAAGGTTGCCATAGCCATGTACGAGGGAGAGATCAACATGGTCATTCACGCAAACGGCGGAACCATTACCGTCGAGATCAGCAGCGACAACATTCATCTCGTGCTGGCGGATACCGGACCGGGGATCGCCGATATTGAGAAGGCAATGCGCGAGGGGTATTCCACCGCTCCCGAGGAAGTTCGTTCTCTGGGATTCGGCGCCGGCATGGGCCTTCCAAATATGAAAAAATATTCTGACAATATGACGATCGAATCCGTCGTCGGCGTTGGCACTACCGTAACTATGGACATTCATTTATAACTTTTAGGAGGTGGCGGCGTGGATAAGTTCATTCATTCCGTAAAATTAGACACGAATGCATGCAACGGCTGCATCAACTGCATCAAATACTGCCCCACCCAGGCGATCCGGGTGCGGAACAAAAAGGCCGCGATCATTCCCGAATTCTGCGTGGACTGCGGGCGCTGCATCCGCTACTGCCCTCATCATGCAAAGATACCGGCGTACGACTCCGTACATGAGATGAAAAATTACAAATACACCGTAGCGCTCCCTGCGCCCTCCTTTTACGCGCAGTTCAACAACCTGACCAACGTGGATATCGTGCTGAACGCGCTTTTGTCCCTTGGCTTTGACGACGTGTTTGAAGTGAGCGCGGCGGCGGAGCTTGTGTCCGAGCTGACCAGGGTGTACATAAGCCAGCATTCCGAAAACGCTCCGTTTATCAGTTCCGCATGTCCCACCGTTGTGCGGATCATAAGGGTACGGTTTCCCACGCTTCTTCCGCGCCTGCTTCCGATCAAGGCGCCGGTCGAGATCGCGGCGGAGATCGCGCGGGACCGCGCCATCAAAAAAACAGGGCTGCCTTCCGAAGATATCGGGATCTTCTTTATTTCCCCCTGTCCTTCCAAAGTGACATACGCCAAGGCGCCTCTCGGCATCCGCAAAAGCAACATAGATAAAGTGCTGGCGATGAAGGAGATTTATCCTCTCCTTCTTCCTCATATGACTCACGATGAAACCCACCTGAAACCTCTGGCTTCCTCCGGGCGGATCGGGATCGGATGGGGCGGAAGCGGGGGAGAGTCCGCCGGACTGCTCACCGACAATTATCTGGCAGCCGACGGCATTATGGACGTCCTCCGCGTACTCAACGACCTGGAGGATGAAAAGTTCCACGACCTGAATTTCATCGAGCTGAACGCGTGCAGCGGAGGCTGCGTGGGCGGCACTCTGACTGTGGAAAATCCTCACGTCGCCGCCTCGAAGAACAAACGCCTGCACCGCTATCTTCCGGTTGCCCAGACGCACCTGAACCAATATCCGGATCTGGAATCCGGATGGACGGAGGAAGTGGAGTACGAACCCGTATTCCGTCTCGGAAAATCTTTCCGGGAAAGTCTGGAGATGATGGGGATGGTAGAAGAACTGACAGAGCAGCTTCCCGGACTGGACTGCGGCTCGTGCGGAGCGCCCACCTGCCGCGCGCTGGCAGAAGACATTGTGAGAGGGGAGGCCACTCAGAACGACTGCGTCCATATCCTCTACGACTATATCAACAGCCTCACCGGCGAGATCGCTTCTCTGACAAAATCCCTCGATCTGTCCGAAAAGCAGAACAATCAATCGCTGAAGCTTTTGGAAGAATACATTGAGAAACTGACAACCGAACTGACACGAAAGGATCTTTAGATATGACAATTCAAACTTTGATTGATTCCGGTCTGTTCCGGTCGGTGGTCGCCGGCAGCACGGACAAACAAATCGAAAAGATATTCTGCTGCGATCTTCTGAGCATCGCCATGAGCAAGGCTCCTGAACACGGCGCGTGGGTGACCGTCATGGGAAACCGCAACACGCTCGCCGTCGCGTCGCTGACGGATATATCCTGTATTATTCTGGCGGAGGGGGTTTCCTTTACGGAGGAGGATCTGGAATGTGCGCGCGAGGAAAATATCGCCGTATTCACCACCCCATTGCCCATCTTTGATGCGGCTCTGGCGGTGCACAACCTGCTATGATTCCTCTCTACTATGACCTTCACCTTCATTCCTGCCTGTCACCGTGCGGCGACGATGATATGACCCCTTCCAACATCGTAGGCATGGCTGCCATCAAGGGACTGAATGTAATTGCGTTGACCGATCACAACACCTGTCTCAACTGTCCGGCGGCGATCCGCCACGGGCAGGAGTACGGGGTGACGGTGATTCCCGGGATGGAACTGACCACCTCGGAGGAGGTTCATGTAGTCTGTCTGTTCTCCGCGCTTGAGAACGCGCTGGCCTTCAGCGAATATGTGTATGAACACCTGCCGCCGATCAAAAATAAAGAAGCGATCTTCGGCAAACAGCAGGTCATGGACGAGCAGGACCGGGAAGTCCGCCGTCTGGAAAAGCTCCTGATCAACGCCACGGATATTTCTTTTGACTACGTCAATGATCTGACGGCGGATTATCACGGCATCGCCTTCCCGGCGCACCTGGACAAATCCTCCACCAGCCTGCTCTCCAACCTGGGTTTTATCCCTCCGGACAGCAAGTTTCGCTGCGCCGAGGTAAAAGACCTGACAAAGCTTCATCAGCTGAAGAAGGCGAATCCTTATCTGGAAAACTGCCGTATCGTCAGCAATTCAGACGCTCACTACCTGTGGGATATCCATGAGGCTGACCACCAGATCTTCAGCAGATCCGGAGAGATCTCCGACATATTAAAAGCGCTGGAAGACATTCCCTGATATGGAAGGGACGTCTCCCGGCGCTTTTATTCTTCTATCTCCACGATTAAATAAAATCCTTTTTCCGTTTCACGGATTTCCCGAACCACTCCTTTGCTCGCCATGATCCGTTCATTAGTTCTGTATATCCCGGACATTGCCACCGACGGTTCCACAAGATACGTGTATCTTCCCGTACTCGGACTTCTCTCACTGATGACGACTTCCTGCCCTTCCTTCACCAACCCCTGGCGTTCCATCTTAAAGCTTTCCACCCTCATACTATGAGGCCTCCTTTTACCATTCATTCATCATAGGACATCTTAACACCGGCGCTGTTATTTCTCAATAGAATTTTCAGATATCTGTCGATATCGGTTCATTCGACCGGCAGCGCAAAATGATCTTCTGAGAATATCATAACAAAAGAATCCATATACTATAATGCGGGCGAACTATACCAGTCGGCAGCCGTGACATTCGCAAAAGCGATATTGACTTTTACGAAAAAAAGGCTTATTATAGCTTTAGCTAAGGAATGCGATAAATTCCATAGGGCGAAAACCCCCGGAGTGCCAGCTCCGGGGGTTTTCTTGCTCGTTACGGTGAGCTATTCCATTTAGGCCGCCGCTGTCATTCATCTCCATCCAGCCATTTACAAATATAGTAGCCAGCTATACTTGCCGCGATGGAAACAAGGAATGCGATAAAAATATCTTCCATAGGACGTTCACCTCCTCTCTGCTGGAGGTTCGACAGCGTTTACATTATATCATATTTCATCCGGCTAATCTATGCATTTTCAATGCATGATTCTTGTCCGTCTTTTCAGGATAATCGCACTTTACAAATGTACGATTTCGGTGTTAACCTATAAGCATCGCATCTCCAAAACTGAAAAACCGGTATTTCTCTTTGACCGCTTCCTCGTATGCGGCCAGCACCTGTTCCCGCCCGGCGAATGCGCTCACCAGCATGATCAGCGTGGATTCCGGCAGATGAAAATTGGTGATCAGGCCGTCCATGATCTTAAATGAATACCCCGGATAGATGAAGATGTCCGTCCAGCCGCTCCCGGCCTTCAGTTTCCCGTTCTCATCCGCGGCGGATTCCAGCGTCCGGCAGCTCGTGGTTCCCACGCAGACCACGCGGTGTCCGCCCTCCTTCGCCCGGTTGATCTTGACGCACTCCGTCTCCTCGATCCGGTAATACTCCGAATGCATATGATGATCCAGGATATCGTCCGTCTTCACGGGGCGAAAAGTCCCCAGTCCCACGTGAAGCGTTACTCTGGCAATGCTGACGCCCTTCTCTTCGATCTGCCGCAGCAGCTTGGGCGTGAAGTGCAGTCCCGCCGTGGGAGCCGCCGCCGATCCGCTGTGCGTAGCGTAAACCGTCTGGTATCTCGTCTGATCCTTCAGTTGATGTGTGATATAGGGCGGAAGAGGCATCTGTCCCAACCGGTCCAGGATTTCCTCAAAGATTCCCTCGTACCGGAACCGTACCAGCCGGTTTCCCTCCTCGACAATTCCCGTCACCTCGCCGGTCAGGAGTCCTTCCCCGAAGCGGATCCTCGCACCCGGCCTCGCCTTTTTTCCCGGCTTTACCAGAGTCTCCCAGACATCCTTCTCCCGTCTCTTCAGCAACAGGATCTCGACCCTGGCTCCGGTGTCCTCTTTGACTCCGATCAGACGCGCCGGGATCACCTTCGTGTCGTTCAGCACCAGGCAGTCCCCCGGTTCCAGATATTGGACGATCTCCCGAAAACCATGATGGGAAACCTGTCCGGTCTTTTTATCCAGTACCAGCAATCGGGAACCGGATCGGTCCTCGAGGGGATCCTGCGCGATCAATTCCTCCGGCAATTCAAAATTAAAATCCTGCCGCTTCATTCTCGTCTTCTTTCCTTTCTGCCCTTCTATTTGCGGAGTTCAATTCCCATCGTCTCCAGCGCTGCGAGAATCTTTTCCATAGCTTTGGACACATCCGCTTCCTCCAGCGTTCTGTCCTTCGCGCGGAACACGATAGAATAGGCGACGGACTTGAATCCCGGCCTGATCTGCGCTCCCTCGTACAGATCGAACAGCTCGTAGCTTTCCAGATAGGCTCCGCCCTTCTTCTCGATCACGTCCTCGATCTGTCCCACCATAATGTCCTTCGGCACCACCATACTGATATCGCGGCTGACAGCCGGGAATTTGGCAATTCCCTTGTATTTCCGGTCAAATGTGGCGCGCTCCACCACCTCCGGCATATCAAGAACCGCAATGTATGTCCGTTCTCCAATACCGTAAGCATCCGTCACATCCGGATGTACCTCTCCCAGATATCCGATCACCGCTCCGTCATAGATGATATTTGCCTGGCGGCCCGGGTGCAGATACGGTTTGCCCGCGTTCGGATCATATATCTCTTTTTTGTGAAGGCCGACCTTATCCAGAAATTCCTCCACGACTCCTTTCATGGAAAAGAAATCTCCGTCTCCGTACATGCCAAGCGTAAACTGCATCCGCTCCTCCGGAAGTTCCGTGAGCGGCAGCGCCTTTGGCAGATAAACATTTCCAAGTTCGTAGAGCTTTACATTTTTATTTCTTCTATTGTAATTCGTCGCCAGGGAAGTCAGCATGCCATTCAGCGTGGTCGTTCTCATAATGCTGTAATCCTCCCCAAGCGGATTCATAATTTCCACTGTCCTGCGCAGTTCGGAATCCTCTGCGATCTTCAGTTTATCAAATACCTTCGGACTCTCGAAGGAATAGGTCATTCCCTGGCTGAATCCACAGAATTCCGCAATGTCCCGGGCCTTCTCCTCAATCCTCAGCTTATAGGAGAGTTTTCCCGTGGTAGCCTCCCCTTTCGGAAGCGTCGTTGGAATGTTGTCGTAGCCGTAGAACCTTGCCGCTTCCTCCGCCAGATCCGCCAGCCGAAACAGATCCTGCCGGAAAGTGGGCGCGATCACTTCGTTCGTTGTCTCATCATACTCCAGCTGAATCCTGGAAAAATACTCCAGCATAGCTTCTTTGGAAATTTCCGTTCCCAGAAGCGCGTTGATCTTATCCGCGTCGAACGGCACTCTGACAGGTTCCCTCTTCCTGCCGTACACATCCACCATACCGCCGACGACCTCGCCCGCGCCCATTTCCTCTACCAGCTGGCAGGCGCGGTCGATAGCCGCCTGTGCGTTGTTCGGATCCAGACCCTTCTCAAACTTCCCGGAGGCGTCCGTCCGAAGTCCCACTCTTTTGCTGGATTTCCGGATGTTCGTCCCGTCAAAGCATGCCGCCTCAAAGAGCATCGTCTTCACATCGTCAGTGATCATGGAATTTTCACCGCCCATGATACCCGCGATGCCGATGGACTTCTTCCCGTCGCAGATCATCAGGACCGATTCGTCCATCGTGCGCTCCTGTCCGTCCAGAGTCGTAAATTTCTCATCCTTCTGCGCGGTCCGCACGATAATCTCGCGGCCTTCAATCTGGTCCAGATCATAGGCATGCATCGGCTGCCCGTACTCCTCCATCACGTAGTTGGTAATATCCACCAGGTTGTTGATCGGCCGGATCCCCACGGACGCCAGTCTTCTCTTCATCCATTCCGGCGACGGCCCTATCTTGATATTTTTCACAACTCTCGCACAGTACCTCGGACAGAGATCCTCATCCTTCACAGTAACCTTGATATAATCGTTGACGTCCTCGCCGTTTCCCGTCTCCGTCACTACAGGCGGATGGAATTCCTTCCGGAATGTGGCTGCAGCCTCCCTGGCAATTCCCACGACGCTAAAGCAGTCCACGCGGTTGGACGTCACCTCGTACTCAAATACCACGTCGTCCAGTCCCAGCGCTTTCACCGCGCTCCCGCCTACCTCGGCGTCCTCCGGGAAAATATAGATTCCTTCCTCCGGAGCCTCCGGGTACATGTCGCGGTTGGAACCCAGTTCCTCTATGGAACACATCATGCCGCAGCTTTCCACGCCTCTCAGCTTGCCC
>CANRMH010000040.1 GCA_947631695.1 uncultured Lachnospiraceae bacterium
CCTCATCAAAGGCGGTCGCTTATGTGGGGATACTCTGCCAGGGCCGGATCCGCTGGGGAGTGGGAATTGACGCGGATATTATCAAGGCGTCCATCGAGGCGCTGATCGTGGCGGTAAATAAGCTCGACGAGATCAAAAGCGCCGACGGGTGCAGGGATCCGAGGATGATCGAGATCATGAACTATATTCAGGAGAACTACATCGACATCACGCTGGATGATCTCGCAAAGACTTTCTTCCTGTCAAAACCGTATCTCTCCAAGTACATCAGGGAGAAATCGGGGATGACCTTCGGGGAGCTGGTCAAGAAGATCCGGATGAAGAAGGCGAAGGCGATGCTGAAGAGCAGCAGTATGACAGTGGAAAATATCGCGCTCTCGGTGGGATACCAGAACGTGGAACACTTCAACCGTCTGTTTAAGAAGACCTATCAGATGACTCCGATCCAGTACCGCAACCAGAAGTAGGACGTCACTGTAAAAAGCCTGAATCCGGGGGATTTTCACGGGTTCAGGTTTTTTAACGAAAAAGGTATAAAATAGTTGAACTTTGATGAGAAAAAATATATAATTAAAATCGGCAAAAATTTTGGTTGACTTTTGTATTTTTGGAAAAATATACATCAGAGAAACCTAATTTAAATAAGTTAGAAAATGGAGGTTTGGACTATGAGCAACATGGCAACAGAAAGTGCAGCAAGCCAAAGAATTGCAGCTTTGCTTGACGCAGGAAGCTTTGTTGAAATCGGCGGGGCAGTCACTGCGAGAGCGACGGATTTCAACATGCAGGAAAAGGAAACTCCCGGCGACGGTGTCATCACCGGCTACGGAGTGATCGACGGCAATTTGGTATATGTGTACAGCCAGAACGCGGACGTATTAAACGGAGCCGTCGGCGAGATGCACGCGAAGAAAATTGCCAACATCTACACGATGGCAATGAAGATGGGCGCGCCTGTGATCGGACTGATCGACTGCGCGGGATTCCGTCTTCAGGAAGCGACCGATGCGCTGGAAGCATTCGGAAGCCTTTATCAGAGACAGGCTCTTGCATCCGGCGTGATCCCGCAGATCACCGCCGTGTTCGGCGTATGCGGCGGCGGCCTGGCGCTTGTGCCTGCACTGGCTGATTTTACTTTTATGGAGGCGAAGGACGCGAAGCTGTTTGTGAATTCGCCGAATGCGATCCCGGGAAATACGGTGCAGAAGTGCGATACTTCCTCCGCGGCATTCCAGAGCGAGAAGTCAGGCCTCGTTGACGATATCGGTACGGAGGAGGAGATCCTCGGAAAGATCCGCGCCCTTGTCTGTATGCTTCCCTGCAACAACGAGGAGGACGCATCCTTCGGCGAGACCACGGACGATCTGAACCGCGTCTGCGCAGATATCGAGAATGCGGCGGAAGATTCGGCGATCGCTCTTGCAAGCATTTCAGATAACAATGTGTTCTTTGAAACAAAGAAGAATTATGCGAAGGATATGGTGACCGGCTTTATCCGCCTGAACGGGATTACGGTAGGCGCGGTTGCGAATCGCTCAAAGGTATATGACGCCGAGGCGAATCTCGTGGCGGAATTTGACGGTTCCCTCTCTGCGCCCGGTGCGGAGAAAGCGGCGGAATTCGTGGAGTTCTGCGATGCGTTCAATATCCCGGTACTGACCCTCACGAACGTGACCGGATTCGAGGCGTCCAAGTGCGCGGAGAGACGTCTGGCGCGCGCGGCGGCGAAGCTTGCCTATGCGTTTTCGAATGCCAGCGTTCCGAAGGTGAACGTTGTGATCGGAAAGGCTTACGGAAGCGCGTATGGGGTGATGAACAGCAAGGCTCTCGGCGCGGACATGGTATATGCGTGGCCGCAGGCTGAGATCGGCATGATGGATGCGGATCTTGCAGCGAAGATCATGTACGCGGACGCGGATGCCGCCGTTATCAAAGAGGAGGCCGCAAAGTACAGAGAACTTCAGTCCAGTCCGCTTTCAGCAGCGGGAAGAGGATATGTGGATACGATCATCGCGCCGGCCGACACTCGGAAATATGTCATCGGGGCGATGGAAATGCTCTTCACAAAGAGAGAGGGCCGTCCTGCAAAGAAGCATGGAACGGTTTAGTGAGGTGAGGCAAAGTGAAGAAAAAGTTTAGCTTATTACTATGTATGCTTGTCGCCGTGCTTGCGTTCAGCGGCTGCGCAAGCAAGAAGGAAGATTTGGAATATGACAGGGAGACGATAGAGCAGAACACGGATATGCTGATCAACACCTGCGCGGAGTCCGGTTCCGAATTTTTTGATTATTTCAGGAATATGACGGATTTTGAACTTGAGAGCAATCTGTCAGGGTCGCAGTTCTCTCCGGAGGGTTTACTTGCGACATTTGATGCATGGGAGGCCGGCGTTGAGGAGTGCGGCGAGTATGTCGAACACGGAGAATTCAAATTCGAGGCCTCCGAGGACGAACTGGTTGTTTCTACGGAAGCGACTTTCAAAGATCGAAAGGCCACTCTGGAATTTGTGTATAACGAGGATCTGCTGCTGGAGACGATGACGGTCAACGCGCACTTTTCGATCGGCGAAATCCTGGAGAAGGCGGGGCTGAATACCATACTCGGCATGGGTACTGTATTTGCAGTACTGATTTTCATTTCGATTATTATTTACCTGATGAAATTCATCCCGGTACTCATGGATTCCTTCTCAGGAAAGAAGAAAGAACCCAAAGAAGAGCAACCTGCCCCGGCAGCGCCCGCGGCAGTACCGGCGCCGGCTGCTTCTGCATCGAATGATTCCGAGCTTGCAGCGGTGATCGCGGCGGCGATCGCGGCGTCCGAGGGAACCACGACGGATGGCTTTGTCGTGAGAAGCATTAAGAGAAGAAAATCAAATAAATGGAATTCATAAGAAAGAATGAGGAGGATATTACAATGAAAAATTATACAATCACAGTGAACGGCAACGTATATGATGTAACGGTGGAAGAAAAAGGCGGCGTCGCAGCTCCTGCGGCGGCTCCTGTCGCGGCTCCTGCAGCAGCTCCGGCGGCAGCGCCGGCCCCGGCTCCGAAGGCAGCAGCGGGCGCAGGCTCCATCCAGGTGAAGGCAGGCGCGGCAGGTAAGGTATTCAAGCTTGTGACGACGGTAGGCCAGTCCGTGAAGAGGGGCGACGCCGTTGTGATCATTGAGGCGATGAAGATGGAGATCCCGGTCGTGGCTCCGGAAGACGGAACAGTGGCAAGCATCGACGTGGCTGTCGGCGATCCGGTGGAGGCGGGAGCTGTCCTGGCTACCCTGAACTAAGAACATAATCGATGATATTATGTTCGGAATACGACTGGAGGTTATAGAATGGATTATATATCAACAACATTAGGAAACCTCGTGCATCAGACCGCGTTTTTCAGCCTTACCTGGGGAAACCTGATCATGATCGCGGTTGCATGTTTTTTCCTGTATTTAGCAATTAGACGTGGGTTTGAACCCCTGCTCCTTGTGCCGATTGCTTTTGGTATGCTGCTGGTGAATATCTATCCGGATATCATGCTGCATGCGGAAGATTCGGCCAACGGGACAGGCGGGCTGCTTTACTATTTCTTTAAACTGGACGAGTGGGCGATCCTTCCTTCCCTGATCTTCCTCGGCGTGGGGGCGATGACGGATTTCGGACCGCTGATCGCAAATCCGAAGAGCTTCCTCCTCGGTGCGGCGGCACAGTTCGGTATTTTCGCAGCATATCTCGGCGCGATGGCGCTTGGCTTCTCAGACAAGGCTGCGGCGGCAATCTCCATCATCGGCGGAGCGGACGGACCGACGTCCATCTTCCTGGCCGGTAAGCTGCAGCAGACGGCGATCATGGGTCCGATCGCGGTGGCGGCATATTCCTACATGTCGCTGGTGCCGATCATTCAGCCGCCGATCATGAAGCTTCTGACTACAGAGAAGGAGCGCATGATCAAGATGGAACAGCTCCGACCGGTATCGAAGCTGGAGAGGATCCTCTTCCCGATCATCGTTACGATCGTTGTCTGTGTGATTCTTCCCACGACGGCGCCGCTGGTCGGTATGCTGATGCTCGGCAACCTGTTCCGGGAGTCCGGCGTAGTGAGACAGCTGACGGACACGGCTTCCAACGCATTGATGTACATCGTCGTGATCCTGCTGGGAACCTCCGTAGGCGCGACTACCAGCGCGGAAGCGTTCCTGAACTGGAATACGATCAAGATCGTTATCCTTGGTCTGATCGCTTTTGCATTCGGAACCGCTGCCGGCGTTCTGTTCGGCAAGCTGATGTGTGTCGCGACGCATGGCAAGGTAAATCCGCTGATCGGTTCTGCGGGCGTATCCGCCGTCCCGATGGCGGCACGCGTATCCCAGAAGGTGGGCGCGGAGTCAGATCCGACCAACTTCCTGCTGATGCACGCGATGGGTCCGAACGTGGCCGGCGTAATCGGAACCGCGGTCGCGGCCGGTACCTTCATGGCGATCTTCGGAGTTATGTGATGACAGTGGGCGGTTGACGCGAAAACAAATAAGTATGGAGGAAGAAAAATGGCAAAAAAGATAGAGAAAAAACCAATAAAGATCACAGAAACCATTCTGCGTGACGCACATCAGTCCCTGATTGCGACCCGCATGACGACGGAGCAGATGCTTCCCATCATCGACAAGATGGATAAAGTCGGATATCATTCTGTAGAGTGCTGGGGCGGCGCTACCTTTGACGCGTCCCTGCGCTTCCTGAAGGAAGATCCGTGGGAGAGGCTCCGCAAATTCCGCGACGGCTTCAAGAACACGAAGCTGCAGATGCTGTTCCGCGGACAGAACATTCTCGGCTATCGCCCGTATGCGGACGACGTGGTAGAATATTTCGTACAGAAGTCCGTGGCAAACGGAATCGATATCATCCGTATTTTCGACTGCCTGAACGATCTGCGCAACCTGCAGACGGCGGTGACGGCGGCGAACAAGGAAAAAGGCGAGGCGCAGGTTGCGCTTTCCTACACGCTCGGCGAGGCTTACACCCTGGATTACTGGGTAGACATCGCGAAGAAGATCGAGGATATGGGTGCAAATTCCATCTGTATCAAGGATATGGCGGGACTTTTGCTCCCCTACAAGGCAACCGAGTTGATCACGGCGCTGAAGGAAGCGGTCAGCCTTCCGATCCAGCTCCACACGCACTACACCTCCGGCGTCGCTTCCATGACGTACCTGAAGGCGGTAGAGGCCGGCGTGGACGTGATCGATACGGCGATGTCGCCGTTCGCACTGGGAACCTCCCAGCCGGCGACGGAAGTTATGGTGGAGACATTCAAGGGAACCCCGTACGATACCGGTTTCGACCAGAATCTGCTTGCGGAGATCGCGGATTACTTCCGCCCGATCCGCGACGAGGCGCTGGAGAGCGGCCTGCTGAATCCGAAGAACATGGGCGTGAATATCAAGACGCTTTTGTATCAGGTACCGGGCGGCATGCTGTCCAACCTGACTTCTCAGCTGAAGGAGCAGGGCGCCGAAGACAAGTATTACGAAGTGCTTGAGGAAGTTCCGAGAGTCCGGAAAGATCTGGGCGAGCCTCCGCTTGTCACTCCGTCTTCCCAGATCGTCGGAACCCAGGCGGTATTCAACGTGCTGATGGGCGAGCGCTACAAGATGGCGACCAAGGAGACGAAGGATATCTTAAGCGGCAAGTACGGCGCTACGGTGAAACCGTTCAACGAGGATGTGAAGAAGAAAGTACTGGGAGAAAATCCGGAAGTGATCACCTGCCGTCCGGCGGATCTGATTCCGGACGAACTGGACACTCTCCGCAAAGAATGCGCGCAGTGGATCCAGCAGGACGAGGATGTGCTTTCCTACGCTCTGTTCCCGCAGGTGGCGACCGAGTTCTTCAAGTATCGCGAGGCGCAGCAGACGAAAGTAGATCAGACTGTCGCCGATACGGAGAACGGCAGCTATCCGGTATAAGATAATATTGAGAAGATCCCTGCAGGAAGACGGCTTTGGCCGTTCTTTCCGCAGGGATTTTTTCTCTCTTGCATAACCGAAATTCAGGCTTTATAATAGAACAGAAGCAAAAGGAAAAGGGAGCGTCACGATGGAGACGAAGAAATTACTGAAGAATATCGACGACAAATATACCAGACTGAGCAAGGGTCAGAAGAAACTGGCGGATTATATCCGGAAAGATTATGACAAGGCGGCGTTTTTGACAGCGGCAAAGATGGGAAAAGTAGTCGGCGTGAGTGAATCCACGGTGGTACGTTTTGCCACTACGCTGGGATACAGCGGATATCCGGAATTTCAGCGGGATCTTCAGGAACTGATCCGCACAAAGCTGAATTCCATTCAGCGCATGGAGGTGACCTACGGCCGCATCAGTCAGGGGGAGATTCTGGAGTCGGTTCTTCAGTCGGATATTGAAAAGATCAAACTGACCATGGAGGGGATCGATCACGAGGCGTTTGAGGCGGCGGTCGATACCATCCTGCGGGCGCGGAAAGTCTATGTGGTGGGGATCCGCAGCTGCGCTCCCCTGGCGAGCTTTCTGAGCTTTTATCTGAATCTGATCTGCGAGGATGTAACAGCGGTCAATACCAACAGCTCCAGCGAAATCTTTGAGCAGCTGATCCGCATCGGGGAGGAGGACGTGATCATTGGCATTAGTTTTCCGCGCTATTCCATGCGGACTTTGAAGGCGCTGGAATTTGCCGGGAACCGAAATGCAAAGGTGATTACCCTGACGGACAGCGTCCATTCTCCCATGACATTGTATTCCTCCTGCAACCTGATCGCCAGAAGCGATATGGCGTCCATCGTGGATTCCCTCGTCGCTCCGCTCAGCGTAGTGAACGCGCTTGTGGTGGCCCTGTGCATGAGGAAACAGGGGGAGGTCGTCGATACGCTGGAGACTCTGGAACAGATATGGGACGAATATCAGGTATACAGCGGCGATGAGTTGAACATGGTGACAGAGACAGTGGAATTTAAGAGACCGGGGAAGGACATTGTGACCGGATTATGAGCAGAGTATTGATTGCGGGCGGAGGAGCGGCGGGAATGTTTGCCGCGGTTGCCGCGGCGGAGAACGGACACGAGGTTCATATATTTGAGAAGAATGAGAAACTGGGAAAGAAGCTTTTTATCACCGGAAAAGGAAGATGCAATCTGACGAATGCGTGCGATATGGACGCTTTGTTTTCTTCTGTGGTGACGAACAGAAAATTTCTGTACAGCAGTTTTTACGGATTTACGAATCTGGATACGATTGATTTTTTCAGGAAACTTGGACTTGCTACGAAGGTGGAGCGGGGAGGAAGAGTATTTCCCGCGTCGGATCATTCATCCGACGTGATCCGGAGCCTGGAACGGGAGATGGGCCGTTTGGGGGTAAAGGTACATCTGCGCAGCGAGATAAGGGATATCCGCACGGACGCTGGAAAGTTCCATGGC
This sequence comes from uncultured Lachnospiraceae bacterium, assembly GCA_947631695.1. GTDB lineage: Bacteria > Bacillota > Clostridia > Lachnospirales > Lachnospiraceae > Claveliimonas. The sequence continues at coordinate 7,441 of CANRMH010000040.1, forward strand.
TTTTTGCTTGCGGACGGGACAAAAGTTCAGGGGGACGCGTGCGTGATCGCGACCGGAGGTCTGGCTTACCCGTCTACCGGATCTACCGGGGACGGTTACCGGTGGGCAAGGCGGATCGGTCACAGCGTGACGGAACTGTCTCCGGCTCTTGTGCCGCTTCAGACAGAGGAGTCCTGGGCGCCGAGGCTGCAGGGACTTTCGCTTAGAAATGTCACTGTGCGTATCTGGGATAGAAGTAAAAAATTATATGAAGAATTCGGGGAGATGCTCTTTACGCATTACGGCGTGAGCGGCCCTGTGATCATCAGCGTGGTGGGAAAGGCGCTGAAATCAGGCCCTCTCAGGCTAACGATCGACCTGAAGCCGGCGCTTACTTACGAGGAACTGGACCGGAGGCTTTTGCGGGATTTCAGCGACAATCAAAACCGCCGGTTCCGAAATGCGCTTGGAAAATTATTCCCTGCAAAACTAATTCCGATTATGATAGAATTGAGTGGGATCGATCCGGAGAAAAAAGTGAATGAGATTTCCAGGGAGGAGCGGCGCAGACTTCTGTCGCTGATGAAGGAGCTTGCCCTGACGGTCACAAATCTGCGGGGATACGGGGAAGCGATCATTACCAGAGGAGGAGTTGCGACAAAGGAGGTCCATCCGGGGACTATGGAGTCGAAGATCGTGTCAGGGGTGTATTTTGCAGGAGAAATCCTCGATACGGACGCGCTGACGGGAGGATTTAATCTGCAGATCGCATGGTCAACCGCGCGTTTGGCCGGACAGAGTATATTGTAAAAAATTTTAAGATAATCAGAGACAGCAGAGGTAAAAAAATGGGATATCAAATTGCGATTGACGGCCCGGCCGGGGCGGGAAAGAGTACGATTGCCAGGATGGTGGCCAGAGAAAAGGGATATATTTATGTAGATACGGGCGCGATGTACCGGGCATTGGCCGTTTATTTCCTTGATCGGGGAATATTGCCGAAGGAGACGGACAGGATGGTTCAAGCGTGCCGGGAAGCGGAGATTGCCGTTTCCTACACGCAGGGGCGTCAGCAGGTGTACGTGAACGGAAAAAACGTTACGGAACGGCTGAGGGAAGAGAGAGTCGGAGAGATGGCGTCCGTCTGTTCTTCGCTCCCGGAAGTGAGGGAGAGACTGCTTGAACTTCAGCGCTCCCTTGCCGGAGAAGCGGACGTGGTCATGGATGGAAGGGATATCGGGACGAGGATCCTGCCTGCTGCGGATGTAAAAGTCTACCTGACGGCAAGTGCGGAGACAAGAGCCGGCCGAAGATATCTGGAACTTAAGGAAAAGGGGATCGACTGCTCTCTTGAGGAGATTGCCTCGGATATCCGCATAAGGGACGAAAGGGATATGACGCGGGAGACCTCTCCGCTCAGGCAGGCGGAAGATGCGGTGCGGATCGACAGCTCCGAAATGTCGGTCAGGGAAGTGGCAGACGCGATTCTGAGGCTCTGCAAATAGAGTATGGATAAGAGGGAAGATTATGAAGATTCTGAGGGCAAAGACGGCGGGATTCTGTTTCGGAGTCCGGCGCGCCGTAGAAACGGTATACCGGCAGCTGAAGGAAAATCCCGACAGGCAGATCTATACCTGGGGACCTGTTATCCATAACGCGGAAGTCATCAGGGATATGGAGGAAAAAGGCGTCCGCGTGGTGGAGCAGATCGATGATCTGAAGGATATCCGCGACGGGATCGTGATCATCCGTTCCCACGGCGTTCCCAGAGCTTTTTGTGAATTTCTGGATCAGCAGGGAATTTCTTATGTGGACGCAACCTGTCCTTATGTAAAAAAAATACACAGGATCGTGGAGGAGGAGAGCGGAAAAGGCTCCCATATCGTGATCATAGGAAACGGGGAACACCCGGAGGTTCAGGGGATCAAAGGCTGGTCCGAAAGCGATGTCACGGTGATCTGCACGGAGGAGGAGGCAAATAAATTCGAGGCGGAAAAAGGAAAAAAAATATGTGTCGTATCGCAGACGACATATAATTACAATAAATTCAAAGAATTAGTTGAAATTATCTCGAAAAAGGGTTATGATATAGTTGTTTTAAATACGATTTGCAAAGCAACGCAGGAACGACAGGAGGAAGCTGCGGATATTGCAAAGGCGGTGGAGGCTATGATTGTCATAGGGGACAGGCATAGTTCCAATACCCAGAAGCTATTTGAAATCTGCAATCATTTATGTAACAATACGTACTACATACAGACGCTTGACGATTTGGATATGAATCAATTAAGGTCCGTGGAAACAGTAGGTATTACAGCAGGGGCATCCACGCCCAATAAAATAATTGAGGAGGTTCAAAAAAATGTCGGAATTAACTTTTGAACAAATGTTGGAGGAATCTTTTAAGACGATACGGAATGGAGAGGTTGTAGAGGGGACCGTTATTGACGTAAAGCCGGATGAGATTATATTGAATATCGGATATAAGGCGGACGGCATTATTACCAAGAGCGAGTACACCAACGATTCCGGTGTGGATCTGACGAGCGTCGTAACCGTCGGAAGCAAGATGACGGCAAAGGTCCTGAAAGTCAATGACGGGGAAGGTCAGGTTCTGCTGACCTACAAGAGATTGATTGCCGAGAAAGGCAACGAACGTCTGAAAGAGGCATTTGAGAATAAGGAAGTGCTGAGAGCGCCGGTCGCCCAGATTCTGGGAGGAGGCCTGAGCGTTGTTGTAGATGAGGCAAGAGTATTTATCCCTGCTAGTCTTGTGTCAGATACGTATGAGAAGGATCTGAATAAATATCAGGGACAGGAGATCGAATTTGTCATCAGCGAGTTCAATCCGAGAAGAAACCGTGTGATCGGCGACAGAAGGCAGCTTTTGATTGCAGAGAAAGCAGAAAAACAGAAAGCTTTATTTGAAAGGCTGAAGATAGGCGATACAGTGGAAGGCACTGTTAAAAATGTAACGGATTTCGGAGCATTCATTGATCTGGGAGGCGTGGACGGCCTTCTTCATATCTCCGAGATGTCCTGGGGCAGGGTTGAAAATCCGAAGAAAGTCTTCAAGGTGGGAGAGAATGTCAAGGTACTCGTAAAGGATATCCGGGATACCAAGATTGCCCTGAGCCTGAAATTCCCCGAGACGAATCCGTGGGCAAACGCTGCGGAGGATTATGCGGTTGGAAAAGAAATTACGGGCAAAGTTGCGCGGATGACGGATTTTGGCGCGTTTGTGGAACTGACGCCGGGCGTGGACGCATTGCTTCACGTATCGCAGATCTCAAGAGCGCATGTGGATAAGCCGTCCGACGTGCTGTCCATCGGTCAGGAAATCACAGCCAGAATTGTAGATTTAAATGAAGCGGAAAAGAAGATCAGTCTGAGCATGAAAGTATTGGAGCCGGAACCGGAACGCAGGGTTGAGCGTCAGGAGGAACCGGAGGAAACGACGGAAGAATAATTACTACTTTCTAATTTTATAAAGCGTGTTCGGTGATAGAGACTAGTAATTTTAGTCTCTATCTTATTGCATGGAAAAATCCTGCAAAGCAGGATTCTTTTTCATGTGGCATATTATTTAATATGTAGTATAGTATTTTATGCGTACAGTATCTTAAGCGGCATATGATCTTATGCAGAATATCATTTCAGATTACAGGGAAGGGAAGGAAAAAGGATGGCACTGTTTACATTTAAAGGAGGAATCCATCCGGACGACGGGAAACGGCTGGCCAAGGAAAAGGTGATTACGGAGATTAAGCCGAAAGGGGATCTGGTCTATCCGATGTCCCAGCATATCGGCGCGCCTGCGATTCCTGTCGTGGCGGTCGGGGATCACGTGAAGAGAGGGCAGAAGATCGCGGAAGCGGGGGGATTTGTCTCCGCCTGCGTGTATGCGTCTGTTTCTGGGACGGTAAAAGCGATCGAGCCTCATTTTGGCCCGTCCGGATCAAAAGTAAACTGCATTGTTGTGGAAAATGACGGGGCTTACGAGGAGGTTTCATACAATGTCTCCAAATCTCCGGATGAGATGACGAGGGAAGAGGTTCTTAGCGCGATCGAGGAGGCCGGTATCGTCGGAATGGGCGGAGCAGGGTTTCCCACTCACGTGAAGCTATCGCCGAAAGAACCGGAGAAGATCGAGTACGTGATAGCAAACTGCGCGGAATGCGAGCCGTACATAACCGCTGACTACCGCAGAATGCTGGAAAATCCGGAACTTCTTGTCGGGGGAATGAAAATAGTCCTCTCCCTGTTTCAACATGCGACCGGCATCTTCGGCGTAGAGGACAACAAGCCGGACTGCATTGCCAGGCTGAAGAAACTGACTGCCGGCGAACCGCGCATGAAGGTGGTTTCCCTTAAGACGAAGTACCCTCAGGGAGCGGAGCGTCAGCTGATCTACGCGGCGACCGGGAGAGCGATCCATTCCGCCATGCTTCCTGCGGACGCGGGATGCATTGTGGATAACGTGGAGACAATGATTGCGATTTATCAGGCGGTGGCAAAAGGGATCCCATCCATGGAGCGCGTCGTGACAGTCAGCGGGGACGCTGTGAATGAACCCGGCAATTTCAAAGTACTATTCGGAACGAGCCATATGGAACTGATCGAGGCCGCGGGCGGGTTCAGAAGGGAACCCGAAAAAGTGATGTCCGGCGGCCCGATGATGGGATTTGCCATGTTTAAGCTGGACGTGCCGGTGACAAAGACGTCTTCCTCCATCCTCTGCTTTTCAAGGGACGAGGTGTCGAGACTGGAAACTACGGCGTGCATCAACTGCGGGAGATGCGTGGACGTCTGTCCGAGCCGGATCATTCCGTCAAGGCTGGCCGATTACGCGCAGAGACATGAGGAGGAACTGTTCGTGAAGCAGAACGGACTGGAATGTGTGGAGTGCGGATCCTGCAGCTACGTTTGTCCGGCGAAGAGACCGCTGAAGCAGGCGATCGGATCCATGAGGAAGACTGCGCTCGCGAACCGCAGAAAGAAATAACGAGAAGAGAAGAAGAGGTGAACAAACGTGGAGAATCAATTACATATTTCATCTTCGCCGCATATTCGTTCCAAAGTCACTTCCGGCAATATTATGTTGATGGTGCTGATCGCGCTGCTGCCGGCGTCTGCATTTGGAATCTATAATTTTGGGCTGTCCGCTCTGAGTATGCTGATCACAACGACCCTGGCGGCAGTTCTCACGGAATTTATCTATGAAAAACTCATGCGCAGGCCAATTACCATCCGGGACTGCAGCGCGGCCGTTACCGGTCTTTTGCTGGGACTGAACATGCCGCCCGAGGCTCCCTGGTGGATGGGCGCTCTGGGAAGCGTGTTCGGCATCCTGGTGGTGAAACAGCTGTTTGGAGGACTGGGGCAGAACTTTATGAATCCGGCGCTGGCCGCTAGGTGTTTCCTGCTGATCTCATTTACCGGACAGATGACGGCTTTTACTTTTGACGGGGTCAGCACGGCTACGCCGCTTTCCCTGCTGAAAGAGGGGTCCCTGTCCGAACTGAACACGCTGGATATGCTGACCGGGAGAATCCCGGGAACCATCGGAGAGACCTCCGTACTTGCGATTCTGATCGGCGCGGTTTTCCTGATCCTTGTGGGAGTGATTGATTTAAGGATCCCGGGTACATATATCGCTTCCTTTGTTATTTTTATTGGGATTTTCGGGCCTTTTTCCAAAGCGGGAGCCGGCTTTTTTGATCCCCAGTATATCGCGGCGCATCTGTGCGGCGGCGGCCTGATGCTCG
>CANRMH010000041.1 GCA_947631695.1 uncultured Lachnospiraceae bacterium
AATCGGCCTCGTTTTCTTTTTTAATGATAAAGATCACTTTCTCAAACCCGGCAAGCTTTGCGTCATAGATGGAAAAATCCATGATGATCTGCCCTCTCTCATCCACCGGATCGATCTGTTTTAACCCTCCGTAACGGCTGCCCATACCCGCAGCCATAATCACCAGCACTGGTTTCTGCATCTTATTCTCCTTATTTGGCGAACGGAGCAAAGAAGCCCCGTCCGCCTCAGCTGTTTCTTATTTTATTTTTTCAAAAAATCTCTGGATGATCATCGCGCACATCGCCCTGCTGCTCTCTCCCTGGGGATCCAGCGTGTTCGGACCGGTCTCATGCTGATTTCCGGTGAGAAGTCCGACTCCCACGGCCCACTCCATCTCTTTTCTGATATTTTTATCGACTTTGCCTTCATCCGGGAATTCCTTCAGGTCTGAGGACGCCGTCAAAACATACTTCTTGTACTCCGCATAGCGATACATCATCGCCGTCATCTGCTCACGGGTGATATTGTCTCCCGGGCCAAAATATCCATTCTTATATCCCCCGATGATCCCCACGCTGCTCGCCCACTGCAACGCATAGCGGTAGAAACACTTCTCATCGTCATAGGACACATCCGGGAAGGTTTTTACCGTTCCTTCCGGCTTCAGATTGCCCTTCTCGCTGTCTCCGCCCGCCATCCGGTACAGAATCACCGTAAACTGCGCGCGGCTCAAAGGCTCGCCCGGACCAAAGATCCCTTTCTCCTCATCCAGTCCCGTCATGATCTTATTGTCGTACACATACTGTACGGCATCCGCATACCACTGAACGGGTTCGGCGGGAATATCTCCGAAGATCTCCTCTACCCTTTTTGTCGCCTCCAGGCCTTCCATCGCTTTCTTCAGCGCGTTAACAGCATTTTGCACCGCTTTCCGGCTCGCACGGCTGTACGACAGGATTTCCTTCGCATCGGCAAGCGCCTCCTGCAGATTCGCCCAGCTCTCTTTCGTGAAGCCCGTCTGTTTCAGCTCCTCCGCCTGCGAAACCGCGCTGTTCAGTTCCGTCTTATCCGCCGCGTCGTCATCATAGACTTCAATCTTATCCACCGTCACAAAGTATCCCTGGGAGGCCGCGTTTTTGTCCCCGGTCACCCGGACCTTCAGCACATGCTCGCCCTTTTTCAGCTGACCGGAATCATAGACCAGCACCTGACCCTCGCGCTGCGCCCGATAGAAATCTACCGTCGTTCCCTCTTCATCGTCTATCGCAAATTCCCCAATTCCATGATTCGGAGCCACGGTTGCATAGTACTTGACGGAAGTCCCCTCAAACGGGAACAGCAGATATTCGTCCTTCGTCTCGGACCAGGAATTATCTCCCTGATAACAGATATCATCCTCGGTATATCCCCAGTTACCGCCGACGTACTGTATCCGGTTCTTCTGTTCCCCCTTCCGGTCGTCGTTCACGACGGCCGCGGGGCCTTCATATTCAGGGGCGATCTCCACTTTATCCGCATTCAGATAAATGCCGGTCGCATCCGCGTTCTTTTGCCCTGTCGCGCGCACGGTCAGCACATGCTCGCCGCCCGAAAGCTTTCCGGAATCAAAGAGCAGAACAACGCCCTGTCTCTCAGCCGCATAACAGTCAACCAGAACCTCCTCCCCGTCGTCTATCCTGAAAGAGGCTATTCCATGAGCCGGCGCTTTCGCACCGTAATACTTAATATTTTCTCCTTCAAATCTGATCGCGCAGGAATCTCCCTCCGCCGACGTCCAGTGGTTGCCTCCCTGATATGCCGTCGTCTCCGGGCCGGAAGTCCATCCCGCTCCCTGATAATTGAACTGATTCAGGCCGGTTCCCACGCTGGTATCGTCGAGCGCGTACACTTCCTGAAGTTCCGGCTCGATCCCGCCCGAACTCATTGAAGCCGGAACCAGATCATCCGCCTGAAACGCGCCGATCTCAATCTCGCAGACAGCGGATTCCAGTCCGGGCGAAGTCACTTCGAACACTGCCTTTCCGGTCTGATCCCTCTTTGTCTGTACCAGGAACGCAAGCCGTCCGCCCTCCAGCTGCGCGCCGTTCTCCGAGATCAGTTTCGTCTCCGCCCCGGACTTCTGCACCACGCTGATCGGGTTCTCCGCAAACGGCACGATATTTCCGTTCGCATCCACCGCAGACACAGACACGCTGGTCATATCCGTCCCGTCCGCCGTAAGCGTGTCATAATCCGGAACTGCAATCAGGCGTACCGGTTGTCCCACAGTCGTGCGGACCGCCTCCCCGGCCTTCCTGCCGTCAATATAACCGACCGCTTTCAGCTCGCCTTCCTCGTAAGCCACGCCCTCAAATGAAAAGATCGGATGCGGCATCGAAGTGTATTTGTTCGGCTCTATTTTCCCTTTTGAGACACCGTTTACAAACAGCTCCACCTCGTCGCAGTTGCTCATCACATAGATGGAACCGGCTGTATCCGCAGTCCAGTTGTTCGCAATGTACACCATCGGCTCGGACTCGTCCGCGTCCATCTGCGTCCGGTACAGCCACGCCACCGGCTTCTCATTCCGGAAAATATCGTACAGGCCGCTGTAGAAAACATAGCCCGTATTCGTATAGTTTACTTCATTATTATAATCGAACATGCTCCAGCCAAATCCGCCGGCCACCTTGTCGTTTCCATAGTAGTAATCCAATACTTCCGCAAACGAATTGATGAATGCCTGCGCCCTGCTGTCCGATACGCCCGGCATCCCGTCGCCGCCCCAGTCATTGGAATGCTCCGTCACGATGTATGGGATGTGCGGCGGATTCTCCGGATACCGGTAGTTCACCGTCAGGATATCATTGACCACTTCCTGGTCGTCCGGGCTGGTGCTCTGCCCGGGCAGGGCGAACTCCCAGCGTACGCCGTGGGTCGGCCTCGTGGGATCCAGTTCTTTTGAGATCGCCTCGCATTCGCGGTTGAACGGCAGATCCGCGACGGATTCATTCGGCCGCGCTCCCCAGCTGATGATGGACGGATGGTTCCGGTCGCGCAGGATCAGCTCCCGCAGATTTTCCTTGAAGTTTTCCTTCCATTCGTCGTCCCCGATATGCTGCCATCCCGGCGGCTCCTCAAAGACCAGAAGTCCGATCTCGTCGCACCGCTCCAGGAAAGACGGATCCTGAGGATAGTGGGAACAGCGCACCGCATTGATCCCGTTCGCCTTGATCAGATCCGCATCCTGCTGCTGCAGTTTGTCCGGCACGGCCCGCCCGATCCAGGGCCACTGCTCATGGCGGTTGATCCCGACGATCTCCGTCTTCTTCCCGTTCAGGTAAAGGCTTCCGTCGTCCGGGCCATTCTCGAACTCAAAATACCGCATCCCGAACGTCGTCTCATAAGTGTCCACCTCGGTATCGCCGTCCTTCACCGTCGTCACCAGAGTGTACAGATACGGATCGTCCAGATTCCACAAATGCGGGTTGGAAATCTTCTTTGTCTCCACCTCTACCGCCGTCTCCGTTCCAGCGGCAAGTTTCTGCTTCGCCGACGCGGTGGCCACAGTCTTTCCTTCCTTGTCCACAACTGCCGTCTCCACGGTATAGGTCTTATCCGTCTTAAGATCGCTGCGGACGTCCACCTGCGTATTAACAACGCCGCCCTCATCCGTCAGCCCCGGAGTCGTCACGAACGTCCGCTCTACATAGACCGGATCGGTAACGATCATATTTACGTCCCGGACAATCCCGCCAAACAGGCAGTAATCCACGGAACCCCCTTCCGGAGGAATCTCCGGCTGCCTCTGGGAATCCACGCGCACCGCCAGCACGTTGTCGCGCCCGTCCGTATAGACTTCATCCGAAATATCCACCGTAAATCCTGTGTACGCGCCCTTGTGGTTCGCCAGATGCTTCCCGTTCAGATATACGTCCGCTATCGTCGCGACGCCCTCAAACTCTACGCGGATCTTCCGTCCCGCATATGATCCGGGCAGCGTGAAATGCCTGCGGTACCAGGAGACAAACCGGTACGACGCAATCTGATCCAGAAAATCGTTGCCTTTGTGCGTCGTGAGTATCGTGTTTGCATGAGGTACGGAAACCTTTTCAAAACCGGTATCATCCAGCCTTGCCAGTTCGCCGTTCTCATAATCCTTGCTGCTGTACAGCCAGTCCGTATTGAAATTCAGCGTTTCCCTCTGCCCCTCAGCCGTTTCGGCTTCTGTTTGGACCGCCGCTTTCACCGGAAAAGAGGTAAATGCCATCGCCGCGCATAAGGCTATACAGATCCATTTTCTTCCCTTCACTTTCCTCTTCCTTTCTTTTTATCCGCTTCCTCAGAGTAAAAAAAACCACCATCCCCAGAGCGTCTTATCTCCAAAAACAGTGATTTTCAGTGCGCGATCAGGGGTTCGAACCCTGGACACCCTGATTAAGAGTCAGGTGCTCTGCCAGCTGAGCTAATCGCGCGTCTAAGTTTCCTATGAAATAAAGAAAATGCTTCGCTAACACGAAAGCTATTATATAACAGTTTTTTCGGAAATGCAAGCAATATTTTTCATAATTTCTTTTTTTGCCGCATATATCTTTCACGGCGGCGGGGTTTCCTTCCGTCCGTAGCCGATCCACAGACAAAATTCCGCCATTTCCGCCGCCGTCTGACATCTCAATTACTTGCCCAGACTGCCAAAGAAATTTTTAATTCTCGTCCAAAGTCCGTCCTTAAATCCGCTCTCGCTTACCGTACTGTCCGTAATGACGTTTCCGCCCAAAGCTTCGTCGTTCGTTCCGCTCAGGATTCCGTCGTCAGACCCTACGAAAAAGCTTTTAATGGAGTTCCATATCTTGGTAAATACTCCGTCTTCTCCTGTCAGATTGTCCAGCGTGTTTTTCAGTGCGTTTACATCATAGTCAAACTGAGAGATCTTTTCCATCAGTTCTACGATCTGCGCCCTCTGCTCGTCCGTCAGCGTAACCTCGTATTTCGCCGCGATCTTATCTACCGCTTCTCCGATTTCTCCCGGGTCCGTCAGCCCTTTGTCCAGAATCTCCGTCTTCACGTCGTTCATAACTTCCGAAGCCGTCTCCTGTCCAATCGTGTCCGCAAGGTTTCCCGTCGTGATCAGTTCTTCCACTGCCGCCTCTTTCTGACCCTCGTTGAGACTCTCGCCGCTGGCCGTCTCGTAAGCCATAATGATACCGGTCAGCGCGCCTGTCCCCGACACCTCAAACGGACATGCGGCAATGACGTTGCAGTTCTCCATACCCGCTGTTGTCAGGGTACTTGCGATCATCGCGCTGGTTACAAAGTTCAGGTTTGCCGTCTTCACCTTGATTCCGCCGGAGTCCGTCGGCTCCACATATGCGCAGCTGTTCGTGGTAGGACCGATCTGTTCGTCTGTCGCAATCCCCTGCATGTACTTCACTTCGTCCGCGTGGGTGACGACGATCGTCCGAACCTCTTCCGGCGAAGTCCCGAAATACGCGTACATCGATTCTCTCTGGGCCTCATTCAGATTCTCGCCCAGTGTGACCACCCTTCCGCTGTCCGCCGCTCCGTCCGGAACATCGATAGAAATCGGTTCTGTCCCTTCCTCTTCCGTCTCTGTTTCCGTCTGTTCCGTATCTTCATCGGCAGCGTCCTGCGTTCCATCAGTCAAAGAAGTGTCGTTATCTGTCGTCTGCGTATCGGCAGTATCCGTCCCAACTCCTGTATTGTCTGCCGCCGTATCGCCCGCTCCCTCTGCTTGCGCCGCGCCGGTATCCCCGGAAGATTCCTGTACGGCAGCCGGATCCACATCCGCTGTACCCGTCGCTCCCGCTGCCGCGGGTATGCTAGCCGCCAACATTACCGATGCCATAATCAATGGCAGAATTCTCTTTCTCTTCATCATCTTTTTCGGTTTACACCTTGTCTCCCTTTTTAATTATTTTGATAAACAATGTATGTCTTATCTCCAACAATATACCACATTCTCCGCAAATTGTATATGAAAGAATTCTTAATTCATCAATATCCAATACATATGTCGCTCTAACAGTCTTGGAAAGGCGCCTATTACGTCGCTGCCGATCAGGCGAAATCTACGCTCGCCGTTATCCATGATGTGATGCATCATATCTATGATCTCACTTCTATAGGCTTTTATAAACGCCCTCTTTTTCGCGTTCTCTCGGGCAATCTTTAAGGTTACGTGAGCTTCTTTCGGCAATAATTTTATTGCAAGCACCCTTCCCGGATAATTTTCCGTCCGCTTACTGAAATGCAATTAATCGCAGCATTTCTTCTCCAAAGGAACTCGTATCCATTGCGCTTACCTTATATTATGCCTTAATATACCGCGTAGATCGCGCCAAACCAATCCGTTTTACCGCACCGCTTTTCACCATAGCGCCGAGTACAGCTTCGACAGTTGTAGGGCTGACATCGGGGAGAATCTTGCATATTTCGGCTTTAGAAAGAGGGGTCAGACTGTTTAATATCGTTGCTTCTACGCGAGCCTTCTTTGTAATTTTTTTCCCATTTACGACTGCAAATCGCTTGTCCAACTCTTTATAACACATATAAAGTGTAGACAGGAAATTCTCAATAAACGGGAAATAACTGTTTTCATTTGATTCCCACCCGTGAGAAGATTGACGGAGAGTTTCATAATAATAGGCTTTGTAGTTATTGATTTGCTCTTCAAAGGACACATATTTTCCGGCATCAAAGCCATTCTTGTATAGCAGCAGCAGCGACAACAGGCGTGACATTCTGCCGTTGCCATCCCGGAACGGATGGATGCAGAGAAAATCCAAAATGACGCAGGGAATCAATAGCAGTTGATTTATATTAGCATTGCTGCGCGCTTCCAGATAGGCAAGCTCTAACTGTTCCATAGCCTTTGGTGTTTCAGAAGCAGGAGTAGGGCGAAAACGAACATGCCTGTTTCCGTCCGCATCGATTTCCAAAATCACATTATCGTCTGTTTTATATTGACCACCGTATTCATAACCTGCAAATGCCATCATCATTTCATGCAGGCGCAGAATATCGCGCTCACGAAAATCAATATACTCATAGCCCAAATGAATTTCATTTAATGCGTCCCTATACCCGGCGATCTCCGCTTCGTTATGATTCAACGGAGCGCTGTTTTGATTGACGATAGCAGCAATACGCTCGTCGCTTGTAACAATACCCTCAATAGCGTTAGAACTCTTGATCGACTGCACCTTTGCAACGGCCTCTAATTCCGTAAAAATTTGAGCATATTCCTCTTTTCTCACTCCCGCCATTGTTTTCAATGCCGAAATGTTTGATGTAAGATTCACCAGATTTGCAGGCAGTAAGCCGTTGTTCAAGAAAGAGTAATCAAATTTTCTCATGTCATATCATCCTTTCTGCATATTATTTTAACATATTATATGCAGAAAACCAAGCTGCAACAACTTTTTCTGCATATAAATCTAAATATATTATGCAAATAAAGGAATGCAGTGTGCAAAAACTATATAAAAACAATACTGGCTAATCATATACTACTTTCATCGAATATTCACTTTTCAGCGCATCGGTCTTTTTTCAGGTATGATAACTTTTGTCCACCTTATTGACACTTTTTACACTGCCAAAAATGTGACAGATAAATTTGACAATTCATTCCACTTCTGTTAATATAATAATAGAAAAAGGCACTGCCGATAGGCGGTTGGTCCAAGTTTAACTAATTACTTAAAAAAGTAACCGCGACCTTGACCGGGGGCGGTTACTTTTTTGTGTTATTGATATATGCTATCAGAATCGTAACTACAATTCCAAGAATCATCAGTACGATGGAGAGCATTTCAAAATCACTCATTAGCTTGCCCTCCTTTCCCAGATTTCCCCTTTCAGGGATTTCTATGTAATCAGAGGGTCCAGTCCCTCTGTAGAAGGACCAACCGCCTACCGCTTTATGGCAGTACCCGTAAATATTTTAACAAAACATATGATAGCTGACAAGCCTCCCTTAAAAATATTTATGTAAAGTAATGTTTGAAGAAATCTAATTAAACTCCTGGCTTTTCTCCATTTATAAGCGCAGGCGCATAACAAGATTTTGCCATCTCCCCCACAGACCCCAAAACAAAAAAGCCTCGGAAACACTGAATTTCCAGGCTTTTTTTAAGAGGCGCCAACCAGATTTGAACTGGTGATGAAGGTGTTGCAGACCTCTGCCTTACCTCTTGGCTATGGCGCCATATATCGAGAACAGTACCACAGCACCGTCGCACCGTTCTCTACCATTATACAGTCTCTTTTCCCGTACGTCAACTATTTCCTGACCGCAAAAACAAACCTTTTATACCAAAATTCCTCCTAAAGCTCCGTCACAGTCTCCGCCAGCGGCTTTCTGGAGTAATGTCTCTGCGCCGGTCTGCTGTCCTGTGAAGGGTAGCCCAGATCCAACAGACAGACCAGATGGATATGTTCGGGCAGCTCAAACGCAGCCTCAATCTCCCGGGAATCAAATCCCCTCGCCCACAGCGTACCGACGCCAAGTTCCGTGGCTTCCATCATCATCATGGCAGTCACGATATCCGCATCCATTTCCCCCGCGTCATAGTTCTCCCCAAACCGCTCGGCCTTCCAGCTCAGCGTATCATCATAGCAGACCATCAGAACCACCGGTGCATTAAAAGCCATTCGGGTAACGCTTCTGATCTTTGCAACCGCCTCCGGACTCTTCAGCACATAAATCCTCTGCGGCTGAGCGTTCGTCGCTGTCGGCGAAAGCCTGCCCGCCTCAAGGATCCTCTGCAGTTTCTCCTCCTCCACCGGTCTGCCGTCAAAATCTCTGACAGAGTACCGTTCTTTTGCCAAATCCAGAAAACTCATCTTTTCATTCCTCCTTTTTCATCGGCGGACTCCCTCTCTGCGGATTCCCTCTCTGCGGACTCCCTCATATTTTTCAGGATCTCATCCAGGATCCGCCCGGCCGCCTCTTCTTTGGAAAGCTTTTCCAGTTCCAGCGCGCCCTTTTCCGTAATCAGGGTCACCACATTCGTATCCGTTCCAAACCCCGCGCCTTCCATTCTCAGGTTGTTTGCCGCGATCATATCCACATGTTTTTTCTCAAGCTTCCGCCGCGAGTTCTCAAGCATATGCTCGGTTTCCATCGAAAACCCGCATATGAACTGTCCTTTCCTCCTATGCTCGCCCAGATATTCCAGAATATCCTTCGTCCGCTCCATCTCGATCACCGTACGTTCTCCGGATTTCTTGATCTTCTCACCGCTGACCGACGCCGGTCGGTAATCCGCCACCGCAGCCGCCTTGATGATGATATCCATCTCATCGCTTACGGCTGTCACGGCATCGAACATCTCCTGCGCGGTCGTCACCGGCACCACCCTTACAAACAGCGGCGGATCCAGAGCCGTCTTTCCGGTCACCAGCGTCACGTCCGCTCCTCTGAGGGCGCAGATCTTTGCCGCGCTGTATCCCATCTTGCCGGTAGAATGATTGGTCACATAGCGGACAGGATCGATCATCTCCTGCGTCGGCCCCGCCGTCACCAGGATTTTTTTTCCGGTCAGATCCTTTTCAAACGCGCATGCCCTCAGCACATACTGGAACAGCACGTCCGGTTCCGGCATCTTCCCCGCGCCAGTATCTCCGCACGCCAGCCTGCCGATCGCCGGCTCCACAACTTCCATGCCGTACGATTCCAGACGTTTTATATTGTCCTGCGTCGCCGGATTTTCATACATACGGGTATTCATAGCCGGCGCAATGATCTTCGGACAGCCGCACGCCAGAACCGTCGTCGTCAGCATATCGTCCGCAAGCCCATGCGCCAGCTTCGCAATCACATTCGCCGTAGCGGGTGCGATGATCACAGCGTCAGCCCTCTTCGCCAGCGCGACATGCTCCGTGCTGTATTCGTGATTCCGGTCGAACGTATCCTGAAGGCATCTCCGGCCCGTAATCGCCTCAAAAGTAAGCGGCGCAATAAAACGGCCGGCATTTTCCGTCATAACCACCTGCACCGCGGCATGCGCCTTAACCAACAGGCTGGCCAGCGCGGCGCTCTTGTAAGCCGCGATCCCCCCGGACACTCCCAGAATAATCGTCTTTCCTTTTAACATACCTTTACCTCTTGTTCTTTCTTCCCTTTCGTGATATACTGACCCGGTAATTGTATTATATCCCAAAAGTGGGAATGATAACAAGGAGGAATTGAATATGGAAACAGGAAAAAAAGACACTAAATGGATGGTCAGTGTCGCACTTATGGCTGCAATCGTAATCGTACTGGCGAATACGCCGCTCGGAATGATCCAGCTGCCGATCATCAAGGCGACAACTGTACATATCCCCGTTATTCTCGGCGCAATTCTGTTCGGGCCGCTTGCCGGAGGAATTCTCGGCGCGGTATTCGGAATCTGCTCCGTCATCAGCAACACGACGGCGCCGACGCTTCTGTCGTTCGCCTTCTCGCCGTTTTTAAGCACGACCGGACTTGCAGGCGTAGTGAAATCCCTCTGGATCTCAATAGGATGCCGGATCCTGATCGGGGTCGTCGCCGGATGGCTATGGATTCTTTTTAAGAAAATAAAGCTCAACCGCTTTATCGCGCTGCCGGTCGTCGGTTTCATCGGTTCCATGACAAACACCATACTCGTGATGGGCAGCATCTATATCCTTTTTGCCAGACAGTACGCGGAAGCAAAAGACGTAGGGATCTCCGCCGTCTGGGGACTCATCATGGGTACCGTAACCGCATCCGGGATTCCGGAAGCGATCGCGGCGGCCATACTCGTACTGGCGCTCGGAAATGTTCTGATCCGATTATTAAAACGCCTTTAAATATCCATAAAATAAAGTGGGAATCCCTCCCACTTTATTTTTTTGCATCGGAAAGCTGCATTCATCAGATCCGACACCGGTTCTTTCTAATAATTCTCCGCGCTGATCTCAAAATAGCTCTGCGGATGGCTGCACACCGGACATACCTCCGGCGCGGCGGTTCCCACAATAATATGCCCGCAGTTGCGGCACTCCCATACCTTTACCTCGCTCCTCGCGAATACCTGCGCTGCTTCTATATTATGTAACAATGCACGGTAACGTTCCTCGTGATGCTTCTCGATGGCGGCTACCATGCGGAACTTTTCAGCCAGTTCCGGAAAGCCTTCCTTCTCGGCAGTCTCTGCAAATCCGGCGTACATGTCCGTCCACTCAAAGTTCTCGCCTTCCGCGGCGGCCTTCAGATTCTCCGGAGTGCTTCCGATCCCCTGCAGCTCCTTAAACCACATCTTTGCGTGTTCCTTCTCATTATCGGCCGTTTTCAGGAACAGAGCCGCCATCTGCTCATATCCTTCCTTTTTTGCTGCGGAAGCAAAGTAGGTATACTTATTTCTCGCCTGTGACTCGCCCGCAAAGGCCGCTTCCAAATTCTTCTCCGTCTGAGTTCCCGCATACTTGGATACTCTTGCCTCGTTCTCGCTCATAACTGAATCCTCCTTCATATTTTTAAACGTTTCCTGGTAACTTACCGCCGCGCAGGAAAAACTTTCTGTATATAATATACTTTACTGCGGAAACAAAATCAATATTACGGCAAATACTTTCTCATTTCTCCCGCGCAAGATAATACGCAGTCATCAGATCCGCCATTCTCCCATAACTTCTGATCCCGTCTTCCTGTCCGTTCGCTTTCAGATATGTATCGTTCACCCTCCCCGAAACTTCCGCCGCTTTTCCATCATATTTTCCCCAGAATTTTGAATTTTCCCGCAAATCCGTCTTCACCGCCTCCGGGATCCCGTCCCAAAGCTCCCGGTACGCATCCGGATCCGCCTGATACAGCGCGTCCATACAGTAAATCCAGCCCATCAGACTGCCGCTGTACCGAAAATCCGGATACGGGGACTTCATACAGGCAAGATACGCTATAAAATTCGCCTCGTCCTCCCTCATGAATCCCCGCAGGTGGGACAGCTCATGGCAAATGGTAAACGGAATATTGGAATCAGGCATATCCCGGTTATAATTAGCCTCCGCCGTAAACGGCGAATACACGCCCGTCAGCCCCTGCACGGACAGAATCCCGGAAAACGCTGCTTTTTTCGCTTTCGGGAAATATCCGCGCAGCTGCGGATACGTCTCGCTCAAATCATACATAGCCTGTACCGCTTGCGATTCCATATCTTCCCGGAGCCGAAACCCTCCCTTTCCGTCACGCTCTACCTGGCCGCAATAACGTGCAAGATCCTCCGACAGCATCACGCAAACCTGTTTTAAATCCCCGGCCGTGTATGCGTCCGTCACAATTCCCGCGGACTCGGCAAAAGATACGCGATAATAATTTACCCCGCAGTTTGCCTCATACAAAAAGAACAAAACAGCAGCCGACAAAAATAGAATGTACCTATTATATAATGGGAGTTTCAGAAAGCCGTCCCTTCTGCGCACCGTCCGGAACAAAAGCCGGATCACGCCGACAAACAAACAGATCAGCGCCAGGTATAATCCTATCTCCGCAGCCGAAAACGGAACGAGTCCGAATAGTCGCCCCATCACAGAAACCAGCGCCGGATAAATATGCCGCGCATACCATTCCGCCATTCCCGGTATCTTTCTCGCCATCACGGCCAGCAGGATTCCCGCACACAAAAATGCAGACGCAGTATAGAAAATAATTTTATTTCTTTTTGTCTTTTGTCCATCCATGCTCCTTCTCCTGATCATCTATCTTTCCCAAGGGATCAAATCTATTATATCATGAGACGGGCGATTCCCCATACAGGAAAATAATACAAACGGCAGCCTGTAAACCTCATCAAAAAACTACCGCCAGCCGGATGGCTGACGGTAGCTTTTTGTACTTCACTTTATCTTACATAAAGTTTTTAATCTTCCTGTACGGGAGAGGGCAGTCTACTGCGCCTCCACTACGTTCTTCAGGAGTCTGCTGAAGAAGGTCGCCGCTACCGCGCGGTTTACCTTCCCCTGCGGGTTCAGAAGCGTCGTGCCGCCTTCACCCTGAACGATTTCATT
>CANRMH010000042.1 GCA_947631695.1 uncultured Lachnospiraceae bacterium
TGGCAGTAATTATTGTGATAAAAACGAGAACTCATAAAGGAAACAGGAAAAGTGCCAACGAATACTTGACACAAACTTTTTTTATTTTTTTCTTGCTTTTTGATTCCACATATATTATACTAATGCCTGTAGAGAGAATACTTTCTACAACCCCTTATTAATTATTTATACTCCCCTCAAAAGACCGATGGCTCCCCCATCGGTCTTTTACTGTTTCCTATTACCTGTTATGATCCGCGAGCGCTTCCTGTCCGCCGTTCTCAGCGCCGCATTCCATCCACCAGGCGTATCACCAGTACGATCAGCAGTACGGGAACCAAAATCACGGCCAAAAAGTGAAGCACGCCCGCAACAACCGTGAAAACGATCAGCAGAACTCCAATCATTCCCAACACAAACAGCAGTTTCTTCCACCAGGACTGAAGTCTGAAAGTTTTCATCCGGCCCGCGCCGCGTTCATCACTCTTTTTGCTCTTCCTGAATTCAGCGCCGCTTCCCTCACGGTACTCCTCCTGATTTTCCGTCATATCGATGATGGAACGCGCAAGGATCCACGGATCGCCCAGATCACTGATCACTTCCGACTCTGTTTTTCCCTTTCGGATTTCCTCCGCAATGTAAGATCTATAGTAATCTATGTTCTCCTCTACGATTGGTCCGCTCAGATCGTTTTCCAGCGCTTCCCTAAATTTTTCCAGAAATTCACCCTGCGTCATTGGTTTTCCTCCCGGTTTTCATTTGCATTCAGGCCGCGTTCTTAAATTCATACGACGAATTTATCTTATCACATTCCAACAGTGTTTCCAAGTAAATGACTCTTAAATTTTTATTATCTGTCTGTGTCCAAAAAATAAAGAGCCGGCCAATAGAAATCCTTCTGCTGGCCGGCATCTTTACACATTATCCCATTTTCAATTTTTTCTCTTACACCTCAAAGATCAGGTCGCCGTAAGACGGCATCGGCCATGCCTCTTTATCCACGATCATCTCCAGCGCGTCTACGGGAGCGCGAAGCGCTTCCATCGCCGCAAATACGTCTGAATGATAGAACTCGGCCTGTTCCTTCCCTTCTTCCATGCCGGAAGCTTTCGCCGTCACTTCGCTCAGCGCGGTAAGCGCGTTCTTCGTATCCGCAAGGAGGCCGGAAACTTCCCTGAGTATATCTGTCTGAACGGAAACGTCCGCCCCCGCCGCCTTCACGGAATTGATCGTATCCGCAAGCGTCTTCGTGTATTTAATGATCGCCGGAATGATCTGCTTGCTCGCCATATCGATCATCGTCTTCGCCTCGATATTGATCGCTTTCGCATAGTTCTCATATTTGATCTCAGCGCGGGACTCCAATTCCGCTCTGGTAAATACATGGAATTTTTCAAACATTCTGACTGCCTTATCCGTGGTAAGTGCCGGGATCGCTTCCACCATGGATCTGATATTCGGAAGTCCGCGCTTCTCCGCTTCCTTCACCCACTCGTCAGAGTAGCCGTTTCCATTGAAGACAATCCTCTGATGCTCGGTTGCGTACTGTTTGATCAGATCATGTACCGCCGCGCCGAAATCATCCGCTTTCTCCAGAATATCGCAGGCGTCCGAGAATGCCTCCGCAATGATCGTATTCAGCACCACGTTTGGCCCCGCGATAGAATCCCTGGATCCCACCATACGGAATTCAAATTTATTGCCCGTAAACGCAAACGGGGACGTTCTGTTCCTGTCCGTCGCATCCTTCGCCACATCCGGGAGCGTGCTGACGCCGGTATGTAATTTCCCGCCTTTCAGGCTGTGCGTCGCCGCGCCGGTCGTAATCAGCTGCTCCAGAACATCCTCCAGCTGTTCGCCGAGGAAGATAGAGATGATAGCCGGAGGCGCCTCGTTTGCTCCAAGTCTGTGGTCATTGCCCGGATCGGCAGCCGATTCGCGGAGCAGATCCGCATGTGTGTCTACCGCTTTCAGGATACAGGTCAGGACCAGAAGGAACTGGATATTTTCGTGAGGGGTCTTGCCCGGGTCAAGCAGATTCTTGCCATCATCCGTAGTAATAGACCAGTTGTTATGTTTGCCGGAACCGTTTACACCCGCGAACGGTTTTTCATGGAGCAGGCATTTCATGCCGTGCTGGCATGCGACCCTCTTCAATGTCTGCATAACGAGCTGGTTGTGATCCACCGCGATATTAGCCGCCGCATAGATCGGTGCAAGCTCATGCTGCGCCGGCGCAACCTCGTTGTGCTGCGTCTTTGCCGTTACGCCCACTTTCCAGAGCTCTTTGTTGACGTCCTTCATAAATGCGGCAATTCTCTGACGGATCGTTCCGAAATAGTGATCGTCCAGCTCCTGTCCCTTCGGCGGCATCGCGCCGAACAACGTCCGCCCGGTATAGATCAGGTCTTTTCTCTGCCTGAACTTCTCGGCGTCCACAAGAAAATATTCCTGTTCGGGTCCGACAGAAGGAGTTACTTTTTTAGAAGTGGTATTGCCAAACAGACGGATCAGCCGCAGAGCCTGCTCATTGATCGCTTCCATTGACCTCAGAAGCGGCGTCTTCTGGTCGAGCGCCTCCCCCGTGTATGAACAGAACGCAGTCGGAATACAGAGCGTAGCTCCCGCCGCGTCTTTTCTCACAAATGCCGGAGACGTGCAGTCCCAAGCCGTATATCCTCTCGCCTCGAATGTGGCGCGGAGTCCTCCGGACGGGAAAGAAGATGCGTCCGGTTCCCCTTTGATCAGTTCTTTTCCCGAAAAGCTCATCAGCACTTTCCCATTCTCCATAGGCGCTGAGATAAAAGAATCGTGTTTTTCGGCCGTAACGCCTGTAAGCGGCTGGAACCAGTGAGTGTAATGGGTAGCGCCTTTCTCAATCGCCCATTCTTTCATTTCATGCGCAATCACGTCCGCGGTAGCAAGATCCAGTTCTTTTCCTTCGTCGATCATTTTTTTCAGATCTTTGTAGACTTTCTTCGGCAGCCGCTCCTGCATGACAGAATCGTTAAATACGTCTTCTCCAAAAATATCTGCTACGTTAAATACTTCACTCATGTTTTCCGTGTCCTTTCTTTTTTATTTTTCATACTATGAAATAGTTTCGTATGAAATGAAAAAAGGCACTCCAACAACAGTTGGAACGCCTTCGTTCTCTTTTCGATTGCTAGTATAACTCAATCAGTCGAAAAAGGCAAGTGAATTTTTTAAAATGATTTTTAAGCTTTTCCAACTGAACCGAATAATTCCATCTTCGTCTTAACCGTTTCAGCAATTGCTTCGCATCCCGGTTTAAGAACCTTACGCGGATCAAATCCCTTTCCTTCCAGATCTTTTCCGGCCTCGAAGTATTTGCGGACCGCAGCGGAGAACGCGATCTGGCACTCCGTATTCACGTTGATCTTCGCAACGCCCAGGTCGATCGCTTTCCTGATCATATCATCCGGGATCCCGGTGCCGCCGTGCAGTACTAACGGCATATCGCCCGTGAGCTGCTGGATCGCATCCAGAGTCTCAAAGCTTAAGCCCGCCCAGTTTGCCGGATATTTGCCGTGAATGTTTCCGATACCCGCCGCAAGCATATCTACGCCAAGATCAGCGATCATCTTGCATTCCTTCGGATCTGCGCATTCGCCCTGTCCGATCACTCCGTCTTCCTCTCCGCCGATCGCGCCGACTTCAGCTTCCAGAGACATGCCTTTTTCCTTGCAGATGGCGATCAGCTCTTTCGTCTTTGCAACGTTTTCTTCGATCGGATATTTGGAACCGTCAAACATGATGGATGTGAATCCCGCGTCGATGCACTGCAGACATGCGTCATAGCTGCCGTGATCCAGATGGGTCGCCACCGGAACGGTGATTCCCAGATCGTCAACCATCGCTCCGACCATCGCAGCTACGGTCTTAAATCCTGACATATATTTTCCGGCTCCGGAAGATACGCCGAGGATTACCGGTGACTTGCACTCTTCCGCCGTCAATAAAATCGTTTTCGTCCACTCAAGATTGTTAATGTTGAACTGTCCTACCGCATAGTGGCCTGCCACCGCTTTTTGAAGCATTTCTTTTGCTGATACTAACATTTGCTTTTCCTCCAATTCTTCTATCCTGGTTTTAGTGTTTCGACTAAAAGCACCGGATCCTCTAAATAAAGAACTTCCGGTGCCTGTCCAATGACTCCAAGGGGAATCGAACCCCTGATTCCAGCGTGAGAGGCTAGCGTCTTAACCGCTTGACCATGGAGCCACATTTCTCCTACTTGCCCATTGTAGCAAAAATAACCACAATAGGCAAGTACTTTTTTTAAACTTCTTCCGACGTCAGCTCATTCTTATGTTTTTGGGGTATCATAATCTCAAGCCGCTGTTTGAGATTCTCGATTTCTACCAAGTCATGATCCCCGCCGTACTCTCCGTCCAGCGTCCACGGAATTTCCTCCTCAGACTCGAACTGAATGTTCCCGGTCTTAAAGGTGTACACATGCTTGGTGTCCGCCTGTCCCAGCAGAAGGGACGCGATGATCTCCTGCAGAGCGATGGGATTTTTCGGCGTCTTGATCAGGGTCACCTCAAACATGCCGTCGTCAAACTGTACATTTTTTCCGATCATATTGTGGAATCCGCCCACGGAACGGGAGTTTGTCACCATGCCGTATACAAATTCGTCCTCTATGCTCCGGCCGTCGTACGACACCCTGATCCTGTACGAGGGAATATTGAAGATGCGTTTTGTCCCCTCCAGCACGTATGCAAGGTGTCCCAGCACATTCTTCATCTCCTGCCTGGTCTGATAGGACACGTCCGTAAACAGGCCAAACGCCGCGATATATACAAAAATATCGTCGTTGAACCGTCCGACGTCGCACGCAAACCTTGCGCCGTTCACCGCATTGTCCGCCGCTCCGATCAGATTCTTCGGAATCCCGAGACTATTTGCAAAGTCGTTCGTCGTCCCGGCGGGGATGTATCCCAGAGGGATTTTCACTCCCAGCCTCATCATGCCCGTGACCACCTCGTCGATCGTCCCGTCGCCCCCGCTGCATACGATCAGGTCGTATGTTTCCGTAAGCGCGCATATCCTGTTGTATGCGTCCCGATAAGACTGCGTGGGATACACAACCGTCTCGTACCCCGCTTTTACAAAGATATCGATCACATCCGACACCTTTGCCTTCAGCATTCCCTTTCCGGCATGCGGATTATAGATAAACAATAATCTCTTCATTCTTCTCCGCCTTATCTTACTTCTGGTTTTTCAGGAATTGCTCCACTCCGGTGATCGCGGCCTGTTCGTCCTCCCCGTCTGCCACGACCGTGAATTCCTCCCCGATCTTGTACTGCAGACTCATCATGCCCATAATGCTCTTCGCATTGATCTTCTTATCCTCGGTTTCTATGTACACCTTGCTGGCATACTGGTTGGCCTCCTGGACCAGCAGTGCGATAGGCCTTGCTTCCAGGCCCGCCTTCCCCTGGATCGTGATAGGTTTTCTGACCATAATGAATTCCTCCTGTTCATCCCCTTAATTTATCTGCTATCTCGCTTATTTTTCTCAGTCTGTGATTTACGCCCGATTTCCCGATCTGAGGTTCAAGCAGAGTCCCCAGTTCTTTCAGCGCGGCCTCCGGATATTCCAGCCGCAGAAGCGCCACGTCCCGCAGCGCCTCGGGAAGCTTATTCAGGCCGACCGTATCCCTGATATACGCAATATCCTCGATCTGCTTCACGGCAGCCGACACCGTCTTGTTGATATTCGCGGTCTCGCAGTTCACCTTCCGGTTGACCGAATTGCGCATCTCTTTTAGTATACGCACATTTTCCAATTCCATGAGCGCCACATGCGCTTCCATAATATTGAGAACGTCCACGATCTGATCTCCCTCTTTCAGGTAGACCACAAAATTTTTCTTGCGCTCCACGATCTTGGCGCCCACTCCAAAACTGTTCAGCAAAGTCCGCAGAAACCTCGCCGCGTCCTCCGTATCGCAGACAATCTCGAAATGATAGGATTTCCCCGGATCGCTCATGGAACCCGCCGCCAGGAACGCTCCCCTGATGTAAGCCCTCTTACAGCACACGGCCTGCACCGAAGCGTTTTTTACCGCCTGCAGGCTTTTCCCCTTCGCGTATATCAGATAACTGTAAGTATCTCTCTGCGCATTGCGCCGCACGGAAATCCGGATATCAATTTCCCTATCTATATTAAATGCTTTTTTCAGTAATGTAAATACTTTTCTTGCAACAGAAATATTTTCCGTATGGATCCTAAGCAGCAATTCTCCCGTCTTTTCCCGCCGTTTCCACCTTCCGCACATCTCGGTGACCGCGGCCAGTTCTGCAAGCTGACAGTGGCGCGCCTTCACGATATGACGGGATAATTCCGCCTTTGTATTTCCAGAAAATGACATGCTCTACACCTACTTTGCTCTCTCCGCGGCGTCTCTTCCTATATCGCGGTGTTCAATTTTGATCCCGTAATATACGCTTTCCCGGCTCAGTTCCTCATACAGGGCGTTCGCAAGCGTGACGGAGCGGTGCTTTCCCCCGGTGCATCCGATCCCTATTACAAGCTGGGTCTTTCCCTCGGAAATATAATTGGGGATCAGAAAACTGATAAGATCCGTCAGTTTATCCATAAAAATCCCCGCCTTCTCGTTTTGCATCACATACTCCCTGACGTCCCGGTCGTTTCCGGTCATCGGGCGCAATTCCTCCACGTAATATGGATTGGGAAGGAAGCGCACGTCAAATATGAGATCCGCGTCGCTGGGAATCCCATATTTAAATCCGAACGACAGAACCGTCACATAGAGATTCTTATATTCTTTGTCCTCCACGAATATCCTGGTCAGTTCTTCCTTCAGCTCACGCACAAGCAGCCTGCTGGTATTGATCGTATAATCCGCCTGAGCGGCCAGTCCGTCAAGTTCCCTCCGCTCCTGATCGATCCCCTGATCGATCCTGCCGTCTGCGGCAAGCGGATGGCTCCTTCTGGTCTCCTTATACCTCTTGATCAGAACGGAATCCGAAGCGTCCAGAAACAGTATCTCAAAGGGAATCTCCATCTCTTTCAGCTTCCCGATCGACCGGTTCAGCTCCTGGAAGCTCTTTCCGCTGCGGACGTCCATTCCAAGCGCAATCTTCTGGATCGTCGTATTGGGACCTGCCAGCAGCTCCCCGAGTTTTGGCACAAGCATAGCGGGAAGGTTATCCACGCAAAAATACCCTATATCTTCCAGCACTCTCAGCGCCGTACTTTTCCCCGCCCCTGACATTCCCGTTACAATCACCAGTCTCATGCTAAAATTCCCCCAGTTTTTTCACCTCTGGCTCAAGCCTCACGCCAAACTTTTCCCACACCGTATCCGACACCCGGCGCATCAGTTCGTCAACCTCCCACGCGGCGGCGTTTTTATTGTTTATCACAAAACCGCAGTGTTTTTCCGATACCTGCGCCCCGCCTATGCGGAACCCCCGAAGGCCCGCGTCCTCAATCAGTTTTCCCGCAAAATAGCCTTCCGGCCTTTTAAATGTACTTCCCGCGCTGGGATACTGAAGCGGCTGCTTCTCCACTCTCCGCTTCCGGAATTCCTCCATCCGTTCACGGATCTGCGAGCGCTCTCCTTTCTTCAAAGCGAGAACCGCCTCGAGTACAATGTAGTTCTTTTCTGCGAAAATGCTTGAGCGGTATCCGAGTTTCATCTCATCGGCGCAGAGTTCCCGGATCTCTCCCTCCGGCGTCAGTACCGCAGCCCGCTCCAGAACATCCTTCATCTCTCCGCCATAAGCGCCCGCGTTCATCACGCACGCACCGCCAAGAGTCCCCGGAATTCCCGAAGCAAACTCAAGGCCGGTCAGTTCTTCATCCAGGGCGGCTGAGGCGATCCTGGACAGCAGAGCGCCTGCCTGAGCATAAATATGTTCTTTTTCAATCTTTATTCTGCTCATCCCCCCGCAGATCTGAACGATCACTCCGCGGTAGCCCGCATCCGATACCAGCAGATTGCTCCCGTTTCCTATGATATAATAAGGCACCTGCTTTTCTCTGCAGTACGCCGTGATCCGGCGTACTTCCCCGGCGTTCTCCGGAAGCGCCATACAGTCGGCGGGTCCCCCGATCCGAAACGTCGTATGTCTCTCCATCGGTTCCCCAAGAAGGATCCGATCCTTTTCCAGAATCGACGCCAGTCCGTTGATAAAATCCTGATTCATAGATCCAACCTCATTTTTATTTTCAATGTTCATCATACACTAATTATTTTTCAAATTCAACGCACACTTGCAAAATCAATGAAAATGCGTTATATTAGTTCCAAACTATCTAAAATTGACCATATTTATAAAGGAGTGAACGCATCATTGGATTCGAGTGACGCCCTACAACTACTCATATTGCTTTTTCTGCTTCTGCTCTCCGCATTCTTTTCATCCGCGGAGACGGCGCTGACAACCGTAAATAAGATCCGCATCCGCACACTCGCGGAGGAAGGCAGCCGGCGGGCGCGCATACTGCTTGACATTACAGAACATTCAGGCAAAATGCTGAGCGCGATCCTCATTGGAAACAACATTGTAAATCTTTCCGCCGCGTCGCTCACCACCGCGATCGCTTACAAGCTGGGCGGTTCCATGGTTGCAGCCGCAAGCGGTATCCTGACCGTCCTGATCCTTCTCTTCGGAGAGATCACCCCAAAGACTATGGCCACGATCCACGCGGAAAAAATGAGTCTCGTCTACGCTCCCGTCATCAGCGTTTTTATGAAACTGATGACGCCCGTGATCCTGATCATCAACGGGCTGTCCACAGGCATCCTGTTCCTCCTTCGGGTAGACCCGAACGCGAAATACAAAACTATAACGGAAAATGAACTTCGGACAATCGTGGACGTCAGCCATGAGGACGGCGTCATAGAATCCGAAGAAAAGCAGATGATCTATAACGTGTTCGATCTGGGCGACGCAAAGGCTAAGGACGTCATGGTACCGCGCGTGCATGTGACGTTTGCCGATGTGGAGAGTTCCTACGACGAACTGATCGAGATCTTCCGGGAGGACAAATATACCCGGCTTCCCGTCTTTGAGGAGACCACGGACAACGTGATCGGCATTATCAATATGAAGGATCTGCTTCTGTTCGACGGCAGCAGGGAGTTCCGGGTGCGGGACATCCTGCGCGAGGTTTACTTCACCTACGAATATAAAAATATCTCGGAGCTTCTGGTAGAGATGCGCCAGGCGTCCTTCAACATTGCCATTGTCCTGGACGAATACGGCGAGACCGCCGGACTGATCACGCTGGAGGACATTCTGGAAGAGATCGTCGGCGAGATCCACGATGAGTATGACGAAAACGAAGAGGAATACGTCCGCGAGATCAACAAGCAGGAGTATATCGTAGAAGGCGCGATGAGCCTGGACGACCTGAACGACCGCCTGCATCTCACCCTGTCGTCGCAGGATTACGACTCCCTCGGCGGACTCATCATCCAGCATCTGGACCGGCTTCCGGAAGTCGGAGATGAGATCACCACGGAGGACGGCATCCGGATGGTAGTTGAAAAATTAGACAAGAACCGGATCCAGCAGGTACACATGTATCTTCCTGAACCCGGAACTGAAGACAACGAAGAGGAACCGTCCTAAGACTGTTCCTCTTATCTGTTTACGACTACCGTCTGGTAGCCCTCCATTTTTAGCCGCTGTTCCATATTTACAGCGTCTTCGAGATTATCATAATCCCCCACCAGCACTCTTAAAAACTGTCCGGAATCGTCCACGAAAGCCGGAAAATCCTGCTCCAGCAGCTCATTTCTCAGCCGTTCGGCATACATCCGGTTGCGGAACGCTCCCACCTGCACCTGATAATATACCGGGTCGGGGCCTCCCTGGCCTCCCTGGCTTCCGCCGTTTTCAATCAGTCCGTTCTCCTGCAGCGTATCCAGAATCCCCGTCGCTATGGCCTGCGCGATATCGTTAAAATTGGAATCCACCAGTTCATTGTCCGCGTCTGAATTGATAAATCCCACTTCCACCAGGATCGCCGGCATGCGGGTCCTTCTGAGAACCACCAGATTCGGCCTGGCTTTCACGCCCAGGTTGACAAACCCCACCGTCTCCAGCTGCTCATTGATGTTCTGCGCCATTTCATACTTCAATCCGGACAGGTCGTACACCAGCGATTCCACTCCCGATACGGTATTGTCCGTGGGAAAGGAATTCCGGTGGATGGATACGAACAGATCGACTCCCGCATTGTTGGCCTCCATCGCCTTTTCGTACGGCGTCTCGTAGACGTCCGTCGTCCTCGTGTATTCCACATCCACTCCATTGTTCTGCAGGATCTCCCCGATTGCCAGAACCAGATTGAGATTGTCGTCCTTTTCCTGCCGTCCCTCGTAGACCGCTCCCGGGTCACGGCCCCCGTGTCCCGCGTCCAGCATAATTGAATAAGGCATAAAAATGTACATCCTTTCACGCTATTCTATTTCAGAATATGCAGAAAAGATGTACGATGTGACTGTGTCTCAGACACATTTTTTTCAGCCGCGTTCTCTCCCGCCGCCAACGGGGCCGGACAGCTTTAAAAGTTCCCGCAATTCCCGGATCTCAGCGTCAGGATGCTTCACTTTTCCAAATCCGTACGCCGCATAGATCATCGGGATCCCCGCCTCGCGGCAGGCGTCCGCATCTCCCTGCGTATCGCCCACGTACACGGCGCTGCGGATGTGATGGCGCTGCATAATCAGGCGGATATTTTCTCCTTTCGGTTTCCCCGTATCTCCGGAGCAGAGATGATCCTCAATGCAGTCCTCCAGCCCGGTGTTCTTAAGGAACGCCTCGATGTAGCCCGACTGACAGTTGCTCACGATAAACAGGCGGAATCTCTCCGACAATATCCGCACCGTCTCCTCGAGGCCGGCGTACCGTCTGCAGGGCGCCGACGCCATCACCTCATTCTCCCGCGCGTACATGCGCACGGCCAGCTCCTCCTTCCGGGACGGATCAAGCTCCGGGAAGAGATCGTCCATGATCTCCTCCATCATCTTGCCGAATTCCCGTTTCAGCTCCTCCCCGCCGAGAACCCGGTCTATGTCCGGTTCCCGCCGGATCGCTTCATTCCACGCCTTTGCCACTTCCTCCGTGGAATCCCAGAGCGTCCCGTCAATGTCGAAAATAACCGCCTCAAACTGCACGCCGGAAAAATTATGCATCGTTTCGGTCCTCGATCGCCATGATCATATCTACACGATCCTGATGACGTCCTCCCATGAATTCCGCATCCAGCCATTCTTTGACGATCATTTTCGCCATCTCGATCCCGACCACCCTCGCGCCGAAGGCGATGATATTTGCGTTGTTGTGCTGCCTGGACAGACGCGCCGTGTAGGGTTCGCTGCACACGGCCGCGCGGATGCCTTTCACCTTGTTCGCGGCCAGCGAGATCCCAAGCCCTGTTCCACAGATCAAAATTCCCAGATCCACTTCCTTCGCGGCGACCGCGCGCGCTACTTTCTCGCCGTACTCCGGATAATTGCAGCTCTCATGGACGTCTGTCCCGTAATTCACCACTTCATACCCCATCTCCTCGACGTAGGCTTTGATCTCATTCTTCATCTCGATCCCCGTGTGATCGTTTCCGATTCCTATTTTCATCCTTGTCCCTCCATTCTGTTTGAAAAGGCTCTGGCCGATGTGACCAAAGCCTTTTTTCTTATTATAGATTCGATTGTCCGTAATATGCGTTTGCTCCATGTTTTCTGTAATAATGCTTATCCTGGAGTTCCTGCGGAGCGGGCTGGTTCTGCGGGTTGATCATCTCGCAGCGGGCCGCCATCTTCGCAACCTCCTCAAGCACTACCGCGTTGTGTACCGCTTCGTGCGCATCCTTGCCCCAAGTAAACGGGCCGTGGTTCTTGCACAGGACGGCGGGCGTCGCCTCGTAGTCGAGTCCTCTGCGCTCGAACTCATCCGCGATCAGGATTCCCGTATTCTTCTCATAAGCTTCATCGATCTCTTCCTTTGTCAGATTGCGCACGCACGGAACGCTGCCGTAGAGGTAGTCCGCGTGCGTGGTTCCGTAGCACGGAATATCGCGCCCCGCCTGCGCCCAGCTGGTCGCCCAGGAAGAGTGGGTATGCACCGCTCCGCCGATATTCGGAAAACGGTTATACAGGATCACATGCGTCGCCGTATCGGAGGACGGATTGTATTTCCCTTCCACTTTGTTTCCGTTCAGGTCGACCACAACCATATCGTCCGGCGTCAGTTTGTCATATTCCACTCCGCTCGGCTTAATTACAAACAGGCCCTTTTCCCTGTCAATTCCGCTGACATTTCCCCAGGTGAATGTCACAAGCTCATACTTTGGAAGCAGCATATTTGCTTCATATACTTCTTTTTTCAGTTGTTCTAACATGGGTTTTTTGCCTCCTCATTTTTTATTTCAGAGAATCGATCGCCGCTCTCTCGATCGGGAATCCTGCGGCGTAGCGCTCGATAAACTCGTCGAAGCCCTTCACATCCGCAGCATCCGGATCCAGTTTCGTTCCCTTTTCGCCGCCGAATACCTTCTCGGAAAGATACGCTGCCAGAGTCTCGCCCTCTTCCTTATTTACCATATAGGAAGCGAGAAGAGCAATTCCCCACGCGCCGCCTTCTCCCGCCGTCTCCATAACGGAAACCGGGGTATCGATCGCAGCCGCCATGATCTTCTGTCCTACGCCCTTCGTCTTGAAAAGTCCGCCGTGTCCGAAGATCTCATCCAGCTTCACGCCTTCCTTCTTGAGAAGGATGTCCATGCCGGTCTTCAGAGCGCCAAGCGCCGTGAACAGATGCACGCGCATGAAGTTCGCAAGATTAAAGTTGCTGTCCGGACGGCGCACAAAGAGCGGACGTCCTTCCTCAAATCCCGTAATATGTTCGCCTGAGAAATAGTTGTACGCCAGCAGT
>CANRMH010000043.1 GCA_947631695.1 uncultured Lachnospiraceae bacterium
TCGTAATTTCCGTTGAAGTCGCCCGTTCGACCACGCCGGCGGTTTCCGCGATCACACAGACGCCGGAGTCCACCGCCGCCTTTTCTTCCATACCGGTTCCCACCACCGGAGCCTCGGTCATCAAAAGCGGCACCGCCTGGCGCTGCATGTTGGAACCCATCAAAGCCCGGTTCGCATCGTCATTTTCCAGGAACGGGATCAGGGCCGTCGCAACCGAAAATACCATCTTCGGCGAGACGTCCATGTAATCGAACATCGTTCTCTCATATTCCTGCGTCTCCTCGCGATAACGCCCGGATACGTTCTTGCGAATGAAGTGTCCCTCCTCGTCCAGAGGTTCATTCGCCTGCGCCACGTGGTAGTTATCCTCCTCATCGGCCGTCATATATACTACCTCGTCCGTAACCACCGGATTTGCCGGATCTTCGTGGCTGATCTTGCGGTACGGAGCCTCGATAAACCCGTACTGATTGATTCTGGCATAAGTTGCCAGCGAGTTGATCAAACCGATATTCGGACCTTCAGGCGTCTCAATCGGACACATTCTTCCGTAATGGGAGTAGTGAACGTCACGCACCTCGAATCCGGCCCGGTCCCTGGAAAGGCCGCCGGGTCCCAATGCGGAAAGACGTCTCTTGTGCGTCAGTTCTCCCAGCGGGTTGTTCTGATCCATAAACTGTGACAGCTGGGAAGAACCGAAGAACTCCTTCACCGCCGCCGTGACCGGCTTAATGTTGATCAGGGACTGAGGGGAAATCCCCTCCTGATCCTGCGTAGTCATACGTTCGCGCACGACTCTCTCCAGCCTTGACAGACCGATCCTGTACTGGTTCTGCAGCAATTCTCCCACCGAACGGATCCGCCGGTTGCCCAGGTGGTCGATGTCGTCGTCATTTCCCAGTCCGTACTCCAGATGAATATTATAGTTAATGGAAGCCAGTATATCTTCCTTTGTTATATGCTTCGGGATCAAATCATGAATATCTCTGCGGATCGCATATTTCAGTTCCTCGATATCTCCGCCCGTCTCCTCAAGAATGCCTGCCAGAACCGGATAGTACACCAGTTCCGTCACGCCGACTTCCTTCGGATCGATATCTACGATGGACCGCAGATCCACCATCATATTGGAGAGAACCTTGATATTTCTCTCCTCTTCCGGGCGCTCGATCCACACATACGGCACAGCCGCGTTCTGGATCTCGTCCGCGAGTTCCCGCGTGAGAGTCGTTCCCTTTTCGGCGATCACTTCGCCTGTCAGCGGACTCACCGCGTCCTCTGCAAGAACCTGCCCTCTCACCCTGTTCTTCAGGGCAAGCTTCTTATTAAATTTATAGCGTCCGACTTTCGCAAGATCATAGCGTCTCGGGTCAAAGAACATGCTTGTGATCAGGCTTTCCGCGCTGTCTACCGCAAGCGGTTCGCCGGGCCGGATCTTTTTATACAGTTCCAGAAGGCCCTCCTGATAATTCGTAGCGGCGTCCTTCTCAAAACTTGCGAGGATCTTCGGCTCCTCGCCGAATAATTCCAAAATCTCAGAATTCGTGCCGACGCCAAGCGCGCGGATCAATACCGTGATCGGCACTTTCCGCGTCCTGTCTACACGAACATAGAAAACGTCGTTGGAGTCCGTTTCATATTCCAGCCATGCGCCCCGGTTCGGGATCACCGTACATGAAAACAGTTTCTTTCCGATCTTATCATGTGCAATGGCATAGTAAATCCCGGGAGAACGTACCAGCTGGCTTACGATCACCCGTTCGGCCCCATTAATCACAAAAGTACCCGTCGCAGTCATCAATGGCAGGTCGCCCATGAAGATCTCGTGTTCGTTAATTTCGTCTGTTTCTTTGTTGTGAAGTCTCACTCTTACTTTCAGAGGCGCCGCGTAAGTCGCATCCCGTTCTTTGCACTCTTCGATGGTGTACTTTACGTCTTTTTCACACAAAGTAAAATCCACAAATTCCAGACTCAGCTGCCCGCTGTAGTCGGAGATTGGAGAAATGTCATCGAATACTTCATTCAATCCCTCGTCGAGAAACCACTGATAGGAATCTTTCTGGACTTCGATCAAATTAGGCATCTGAAGTACTTCTTTTTGTCTGGAATAACTCATGCGTGAACCTTTTCCGCTTTTGATAGGACGAATTCTGTTTTTCTCCATTGACGTTTCACTCCTCGTATATTTTTTGTGAGGTTTTTCCCCGCGGAAACCTCGATATTCCCTACAATTTCCAACACGTTTAATGGTATATATCTCCATAATAACGCATCGTCTACTATATCACAATTTCAAGTTCCCTGTCAATAGGCAAATTAAACAACCTTTCGCAGAGTATACCCTCTTTTTACCCGTCTCAATCAAAAAAAGGAGAATCCCAAAATCGGAATCCTCCTTTGCGTTCGCCAGCCTTATTTAAGATTAACTTCTGCGCCTTCGCCTTCCAGCTTAGCCTTAATCTCTTCCGCTTCCGCTTTGGTAACGCCTTCCTTCACTACCTTCGGAGCCTCGTCAACCAGAGCCTTCGCTTCCTTCAGGCCAAGTCCCGTGATCTCGCGGACGGCCTTGATAACCTTAACCTTTGCAGCGCCTGCGGATACGAGTTCTACGTCAAACTCGTCCTTCTCTTCTTCTGCTGCCGCCGCCTCTGCTCCTGCCGCTGCAACTACAACGCCTGCCGCTGCGGAAACGCCGAACTCTTCTTCACATGCTTTTACTAATTCGTTCAGTTCCAAAACTGATAATTCTTTGATCGCTTCAATAAATTCAGCTGTTGTTAATTTTGCCATTTTATTTCCCTCCATTTTTTATTCTTTTTTATTACTCTGCATCTGCCGCCGGAGCTTCCGGAGCTTCCGTTGTCTCTGCCGCCGGAGCTTCCGCCGCTTCTTCTGACGCGGTTTCCGCGTCGCAGGCTCCTGCTCCTCCCTTTTCCGCGATCTGATTCAGAACGCGTGCCAGATTCGTAATCGGTGACTGCAGGCTTCCGAGCAGCTTGGACAACAATTCTTCTCTTGACGGAATCTTGGATAATTCTGTCAGGCCGTTTACATCGTACAACGCCCCTTCAACCACGCCGGCCTTCATCTCAAGCGCCTTTGCATCTTTCGCAAACTTGCAGATGATTCTTGCAGGAGCCGTCGCGTCGGTCTTGGAAATCGCGATCGCGTTCGGTCCTTCCAGATGTTCGTCCAGAGCCGCAAATTCCGTTCCTTCAAAAGCTCTCTTCATCATTGTGTTCTTGCAGACCTTGTAAATGATCCCGGCTTCTCTGAGCTGTTTCCGAAGTTCTGTGTCCTCAGCAACCGTCAGTCCGCGATAGTCAACAAGAACAATCGCCTGAGCGCCCTGAATATCATCTGCGATAGCCTGTACAACCGGTTGTTTTAATTCAACTTTTGCCACGAATGGTGCACCTCCTTATGAAATTTTTGGTTATTGCACCGCCGATTGATCTATAAAAAGATAAAGCCTCTGTGTCCGAAAACACAGAGGCAGTAAATTCATACATCCCGTATCAATCTATATCTCCTCGGTAGGCGTTTTTCCTTCTTACGCTTTACAGCACCTACTGTCTTCGGCAGTCTTGATACACATTACCATATTTTTTCATGTCTGTCAACAGGTTTAGAAAAACTTTGTGCGTGTGAACTTCCAGTCACGAATTCATCATGCATAAGGCTTATATAAAGCGACTTCTGCGCGGCATTCTCGCTCTACCCAAACGCAACGTCCAGCGCCATCATCAGCACAAACCCGGCAGCGAATCCGATCGTTCCGAGATTGCTGTGTTCCCCCTCGCTGAACTCCGGTATCAGTTCCTCCACCACGACATAGAACATGGCTCCCGCCGCAAAAGCAAGCATATACGGAAGAACGGGATTTAGAAATCTGTCAAAAAGGATGGTAAGGCCCGCGGCAGCCGGTTCCACGATCCCGGAAGCAGCGCCGTAAAGAAACGCTTTCCCTTTCCCCATACCCTTTTCGCTTCTCAGCGGCATGGAAATAATCGCGCCCTCCGGAAAATTCTGGATCGCGATCCCGACTGATAAGGCAAACGCCCCCATCACCGTAATCTCTACACTGTTCGCCAGCATGCCGGCAAACACCACGCCCACCGCCATTCCTTCCGGGATATTATGAATCGTCACCGCCAGCATCAGCATCGTGGAACGGCTCCATCCTTTTTTTACCCCTTCCGGTTTCTCCTGATCGATATGAAGATGGGGAACCAGGGTATCCAGAATCAGAAGGAACGCAATACCGATCAGGAATCCGGCCGCGGCCGGTACAAACGCAAACTTTCCCATCTTCTCCGATATTCCGATCGCCGGTATGATCAGCGACCAGACCGAAGCGGCTACCATGACGCCGGAAGCAAATCCAAGGAGTACCTTCTGGGTCATCGGCCGAAGTTCGTTCTTTAATAAAAAAACGCATGCCGCCCCAAGAGCTGTTCCGATGAACGGTATCATAATTCCAATAAAAAGAGTCATTCTCCCTCCTTCGCCGGAGTTACGTTTGAACGCCGGCTGCACTAATTAAAATATACCATCTCCTCTTTCAGCGCCGGAATTTCCGTTTCCGACTCTGTCTTTATCACCGGTCCGTTTCCGCCATACGCGCGCTTAAATTCATAGTTTACCTCTCCGCATACCCGGACCCACTGACCCGCCTTCCACTTGTCCGCCTGTCCGCTTCTGCAGATATATCCGAGAAATGTCGTATCGTCCGCGCAGCACGTCATCGCCATGCGCCCCACGATAAATTCATTTTTCGGGAATCCTTTGGGCTTCAGAATCTTTCCCTGAAATTCCACCGTCTTTCCCATGTATCGGTTCGGATGATCGATCATATCCACGTACCAGATACCGTAATCCATATCCTCAATCTTTACGACCGGCGCATCGAGGTCATAAGGCATCTGTTCATCAAAAATATTGCTGATCTCGTTTCCATCCTCATCCTCGAAAATAATTTCAGCGCTCTGGTTGACTACCTTTACGCTTCTGCGGTACGCCGCCAGCGGCATTTCCTTTTTACAGCGGTTAAACAATACCAGCTCCGTATTTCTTACCATCTCCACAAACAGCGGTTTCATGTTGGCAATGTACTGATCAAAAGTGCTGGCGTCCACCGTAGTAATCTCCTGAATCAGCCCCCATCCGTCCGGTACATCCATTTCTTCCATCCTGCTGACCGGATACATCCCGTTGCACTCGATGATCACCCGCTCGGGGCGGTAGGTCTTATCGATCTCTTCCAGCCATTTCCGGGTAATTTCCTCCGGTTTCTCCACAACCAGCAATTTTGTGTTTGTTTTTTTCAGGAGAGTCTCATCGTATTCCTCAACGCCCTCCTCGCACAGGATCAGAACCGTAACGCCCTGAACCGCAAAATATTCCTGGGCAAGCGTCTGTTTGAGGAACTGCGTCTTTCCGCTTTCCAGAAAACCAGTCATCAGATAAACGACGACTCTTGCATTTTCTACCATCCGCATTCTTTATCACCTACACTTCAAACAGCTGTTCCAGCGCTTCTTCCTTCAGTTCGGAACCGATCACGCAGAGCCTTCCCGTATATTCCGGCTCCCCGTCCCGTATCTCCTGTTCTCCGGGAACCATATCGAAATAGATCCAGCGCCCGTCGCTTCCCGCAACCATACCTTTCGCGCGCAGCACAGTGCCATAAACGCCGCTGTCATTCAGCGCTTCCAGTTTCTTCTCCAGATCATCCCTGTCATATTTCCTTGCCGTTTCCTTTCCCCAGGACGCAAACACTTCATCTGCATGGTGATGATGGTGATGGCCGTGGTCATGATCGTGGTCATGGTGATCGTGGTCATGATGATCGTGGTCGTGATCATGGTCGTGGTCTTCCATCAGCAGTTCTTCCTCAAGAGGCCGCACATGTTCCATCGCCGCGAGAAGTTTTTTCCCGTCCAGCTGCGCAAACGGAGTCGTAATGATCGGCGCCTCAGGATTCATGCTCCGAAGCAGCTTTACCGTTTCCTCCACCTTTTCTTCCTTCGCGGTGTCCGTACGGCTGAGCATGATCGCTCCGGCCGACTCCACCTGATTGCTGTAGAATTCTCCGAAGTTTCTCAGATACATTTTACATTTGTTCACATCCACCACAGTCGTATAGGAATTCAGCTCGATCTGCGCGCCGCCCTTTACATCCATCACTGCCCTTTTGACGTCCGAAAGTTTTCCCACTCCCGACGGTTCAATAATAATACGGTCCGGATGATAGGTCCGGATCACCTCATTTAAAGCGGCTCCAAAGTCACCTACCAGAGAGCAGCAGATACAGCCCGAATTCATCTCCCTGATCTCAATGCCGGCTTCTTTCAGAAATCCTCCGTCAATTCCAATCTCCCCGAATTCATTTTCAATTAATACGACCTTTTCTCCTTTAAAAGCCTCCGCCAGAAGCTTTTTGATCAAAGTTGTTTTGCCGGCTCCAAGAAAGCCGGAGACAATATCTATCTTTGCCATAATCTCCACTCCTATTCTCTTCGTTTTCTATGGACTGTTTTAGCATAAAAATTTATAAAATTCAAGCTTTTGCCAAATAGGTTATTGATTTTTCCGTCTTTCTTAGGTATTCTATTGTTAAAATTTGTATGATATGATATTCAAACAGGCATATTAATATTTTAAGGAGGATTTCAACATGAAAAAATATGTATGCGAACCATGCGGTTATGAATATGACCCGGCAGTCGGGGATCCGGACAACGGCGTCGCTGCGGGAACTGCTTTTGAGGATCTTCCGGAAGATTGGGTCTGCCCGATCTGCGGAGCGGGAAAGGAAGCTTTTGTCCCGGAAGATTAACTGAAATTTTCTAAGAACCTGCCGGCGCCTTGTACGAGGCGCCGGTTTCATCTAAAAAGAGAGAGGTTTGCCATATGGAACTCTTTACGGACGTCCTGCTCGACGCCATACTGGACAGTCTGCGGCTGCTTCCGTTTTTATTTGCGGCTTTTTTTCTCCTGGAAGCGTTGGAACATCACTCTACCGCATTTTCCGACTGGATCTTAAGAAATTTAAAAAGAACCGGCCCGCTGGCCGGTTCCATATTGGGCTGCATCCCTCAATGCGGATTTTCCGTGTTGGCTGCAAATCTGTATGCCGGAGGCGTATTGTCCCCCGGCACGCTCCTTGCCGTATTTCTTTCCACCTCCGACGAAGCCGTTCTGATTCTTCTCGGGCATCCCGGAAACGGCCGTGAAATACTGCATCTTCTGCTCGCAAAACTTATCATTGCAGCGGCGGCGGGATACGCCGTCGACCTCTTCGCCGGCAAAAAGATCAGTTCTCCCAAAGAAATCAGCGGCCTCTGCACCGACTGCGGCTGTCACAGCCGCCATGGAATCTTACTGCCCGCGCTAAACCACACGTTTCGCCTGTTTCTGTACATTTTTGTATTTTCGAGCGCCCTGAACCTTGTAATCACTTTATTCGGCTTAAATGCCATCTCCTCATTCCTGCTGAACGGAAGCATCTTTCAGCCCTTCTTTGCGGCTCTGATCGGGTTCGTCCCCAACTGCGCGGCTTCCGTATTTTTGACGGAGCTGTATCTGGGCGGCGCGCTCTCCTTCTCATCCGTTGTCGCCGGGCTTTGCACCAACGCGGGAGTGGGGCTGGTCGTTCTGTTCCGCGTCAACAAAAACCGAAAGGAAAATTTTCAGATTACCGCTCTCCTATACTGTGCGGCCGTTATTTCCGGCGTCGTCCTGCACCTCGCCGGGCTGTGACAATTCGCCAAGCCGCCTCACGATGCTTTCATGGCGCTCGTCGAGCAGCAAACGTTTGTTATATTTATAGTATTTATCACAGTCGTTTTCTTTCAGAAAAAGGATGCTGTAATAATTTGTATTCAGTTCCGTCACAAAGGACACCATCTCCTGCCCGTCCCCAAAAGCGTCCTCCATAAAATCAAACGCGTGATCCAGGGCGCAGAGCGTCCGCTCCGTTTTCTGTTCCAGCGCGCCGGCTTCCTTCGCAAATTCCTCCCGAACTCTTTTGGCCGCGACGTCTCCATTCAGATGTTCCTTCTGCATGATCAGCAGATACCGGTTAAGCTTTTCCCCGACCCTTTGGAAAATCCGATCCTCCATCCGCGTCAGGAGTTCTTTCCTTCTCAGGTCCTCATACTCTTCCTGCACGCCCGCCGACAGGATCTTCATATCCGGATTCCGCGAAAAAGCTTTTAAAATCTCAAATAGTTTTGTCACACACCGGTCTTCCTCATACCATTCCCTGAACATCTCGTTCAGCTTTCCGACCGCCATCCCCACAACGCTGAGCCTCTCGTCGAAGGATGCAAATTTCAGTTTTTCCAGGGAATCTTCGCCATACGTACCCTCTAGGATGCGGTTCAGCCCGTAATCCTTCCTGTATTTTTCATATAATTCCAGATAATTGGCAAAATCTTTGGCGATCTTCCAGTGCTGGATGTACTGGCGCACGACATCCTGATCCACCTTCTTTCCGATCTTTTCGTAGGCTCCCAGAAGCTGCGACAAATCCTCCCATCCCCTGGCCGTGGCAAACATCCTGCCGTCCACAGTGGTCTCCATCCGGTAAAAATAATCCCTGCGCAGTTCCAGATAGGACAGGATGGCCGGATGGATCCCCGCTTTCCCGGCGTACTCCTTCCACACCTCATAGTTTTCCTCCACGTCCATCCGCTTGATCCGATCCAGAGTCACGATGTCGAAATCCCGGACAGATTTATTGTACTCAGGCGGGTTTCCTGCCGCCACTATGATCCATCCGGGCGGAAGTTTCTGGTTCCCGAACGTTTTGCACTGCAGAAACTGAAGCATCGTCGGGGCAAGCGTCTCGGATACACAGTTAATTTCGTCGATAAAAAGAATGCCTTCCCTGACCCCCGTTCTCTCCATCTTCTCGTATACGGCCGCTATGATCTCGCTCATCGTATATTCCGTTACGGAATACTTTCGTCCGTCATATTCTCTTTCCCGGATGAACGGAAGGCCGATCGCGCTCTGCCTGGTGTGATGGGTGATGGTGTAGGCGACCAGTCCAACCCCGCACTCTCTGGCGATCTGCCCCATGATCTGCGTCTTTCCGATTCCCGGAGGCCCCATCAGCAAAATCGGGCGCTGGTGAATTTCCGGTATCAGGTATTCCCCGTAGGCGTCCTTTTTCAAATACGCCTCGATCGAATCTTTGATCTCCTGTTTCGCACGTTTAATGTTCATTGCGTATCTTCCTCCAAAATCAGTTTTATCGCCCAGGGCGGCACATTCGCCTCCTCGTATTCCTCCCCGCAGAAAACAAAAGCAGTTCGAAAGGACGGTATTCTCGCCGGATAGATCCCCCGCCCGTCCGTAAAGTAGAGCAGTCCCCTCAGATTTCTGAACGTATGATCCGCCGCCAGTTCCTCCACATAGTCGAAGGCAGGCCGAAAGTCCGTGCCGCCTTCCCCTTTCAGCTCCAGACATTCCATGTATGCCTGCAGTTCCTCCTGCGATGTAATCTTCACATCCGATTTTACCGTCTCGTCACACTGAATGATATGAATATTTACTTTCCGGAAAAAACTGCTCTGTTCGCTCAGGACCGAGTAGGTCTCTTCCAGAAATCTTCTCACCGGCTCCCCCGAACAGGACATGGAAGTGTCAACCACGATCACAAATTCCTCCACTTTCTGAACCTCTTTCCATTCCAGCGGTTCGATCAGCGGCATATCGCCGTACAAATTCAGGCCGTAGCTGTAGAATCCATAGTCAAAAGTATCGTCGTCAATCGTCATCTCTTCTCTCAGCACGGAAAATTTCCTCAAAAAATCACGATAGTCCGTCCGCTCCTTATTCTCCACTTTGATCTGCCTCAGCAGATCTCCTGACTGCGAAGAAGACTCCCCGGAAAACGTCTCCATGTCCGTTTCTATCTGTTCGCTTTTGTTTTTCCATTGATTTTCAATTTCATTCTGTCTTTTTTGATCGCTGTCGTCCGGCCAGCAGGTATGGTCGTCCACATGAAATTCAGCCGCCAGACGCTCAGCATCTTCGTCCGCCATGTCCCATGCCTCAAGAGTTCCGTACACCTTTTCCGCCGTCAGCACCTTCATCTGTTTTCCAAGCTTCCGGTATGTCTCCCTCCGAAGCCATGACCTGGATCGCCGCACGCACCGGTGCTGCATGCCGTCTATCATGGATTCAACTACAATATCGCAGGAGAGATTCCACAATTCCTGTTCTCTTCCTTTTCTTCGGATCAAATGCCGGAAAATGCAGTGCAGCACCATGTGCAGATACGCGCGGTTCACCAGCACACGGTCCTGTAGATAGAGGCCGCCCAAAGGCCGGAGCCGGTAGAAGATCGAAAATCCATCCGTCCCGATCGTTTCCACCGTCTCATCCTCCCGATAATCAAAACCGGACAGCGCTACATCCAAAAAACGCATCCGAAGATACAGCTCGCTCCTCGCAAGCGACAAGATCTGATTTCCCGTTTTTTCCATGTCCACCCCTTACCACTCAAACACCTTTTTTCCTCCCGCAAAGCTGCGCCGCCTCTCATCCATCAGCATGCTCAGCACTTCCGTTCTCCCCTCCCCGGAAGCGATCCCGATCGCCTGATCGATCCCCTCCTTCGTCCAGTATCCGCATTTTCCGAAAAACCGGAGCATGTCCACATTTTCCTGTTTTGCATACCTTTTTCCGGCACAGGCTATATGTTCCTTCAGACATGCCTCATACCGGAGCCTTGCCTGTCCGGACAGCCTGTAGGGAAATCTCAGACGGAAAGACGCGATATCCACGACCGTTTCCTCGTCCTCTTCAGCAACCGCCCGAGGAAGCAGAGAATCATATTCCACATAATTCAGTTCCCTGTCATAAAAGCACTGGCGGTAATCCCCTCCGGAACCGTGATAATGAGTCGTCACGATCCGCGCCGGCGTGTTCTCCACCGCTTCCTCATAATGCTCCGGGAAGACTACTTTGGCCGTGTCCACGCTGCCGTCCTCCCTGTGGTACCTCAGTGTTACGTCCAATCGATACCTTATCTCATCCGCAATAAATTTCAGGCAGGTCTTTTCTCCCTCATAGCAGTCGATCTCGATCTTTTCCAGCCTGCAGCCTGTAAAAGCTCCCGCCCCGATATCCCTCAGCCTGTCGCTGAAACTGAGGCTTCGCAATTCAAAGCAGCGGTAGAACACATATCCTCCCAACCTCTCTAAGAAACGCGGAAGCCGGATACTCCTTATGTGCCTGCCGGAAAACGCATATGGTCCTGCTCCCGCAACAGCTAATCCGCCTATCCTATCCGGCAGAACAATTTCATCGTCCGTATCCTCGCAGGACTCCACGAGCAGTCCGTCCTCTTCCCTTATGTATCTGACGCCCTCCCTCTCCAGTTTTTCCATATCTGCGACCCTTCTCCGACGTTTTCCTAACGCTATCCTCTGCATCCATCCGTCCGGCTGTTTTCATATTGTTTTATTGTAGCATATTTTTCTCAAACAACAAAGGCCGCTTTTTACCGGATTCCTTTTTTCTCCCTGTATGCTTCGGCCTGCGGGTCCCGAAACCGCTGCGTTCTGCTCCATTCCTTTGTGCTGTCGTTCCGCGTCGTTTCCGACTGGTTCTGATACAAGAATCTCACCAGCTGATATACGTCCACCCAGATTTCGTTGCTGCCCTCCCGCTGTGATTCGTCAAATATTAACTGCAGCCCAAAGTGAAGATGACAGGTATCGATATTATTTACGTTTTCATTTGCGCTGTACCCGGTCCGCCCCATATATCCGATTACGTCCCCCGCCTGGACTACGCTCCCCTCCCGAAGCCATTTTGCATACGGAAAATCCTTTCTCAAATGAGCGTAATAGTAATATCTCTTTCCGTCAAAGCTGTTGATCCCGATCCTCCACCCGCCGTACTGGTTCCATCCCAACGCATATACATAACCGGATTCCACCGCAATGATCGGGGTGCCCACCTGCCCCATCATGTCATGTCCCAGGTGGTTTCTCTTATACCCATAGCTTCTGGAAACTCCAAAATCATCATAATCTCCGTAGGGAAATCCCTTTGCGACAGGATGGTACGCTTTCAGTCCGTACCGATTTACCCACCGCCCATTCTCCTGTATCTGATATTCTCCGACCATCCCGTCCAGCACCGCCCCGTACGCTTCGCGGTAATAGGCATAGTATTCCATGTCCTTTGCAAGTTTTGCAACCGTTGTATCTTCCCGCTCCATTCGCTCGACCAGATCTGTCATGTCCGCTTCCTTATACCGGCTGAAGTCCCCTCCGTATTTTGCCCCCAAATATGCCAGAATTTCCACCCAGTCAAGCGTTTTCCCCTGTTCATGCATCCTCACATCATACTGATATGCCTGATTTAACGCCTCATACGAAACATCGAATTCCACCCACTTAATGTAATCAGATTCCTTCGCTTCCTGCCCGGCGGTTTCCAGACTTTCCGTCAGGCTCTTTGGAAGCCGCATAACGCACATCGCCGCAAATACCAGCGCTCCTATAATTATAACGGCCGCAATTTTTCTCATACTATGAAATCTTTCCCGGTCATTTCGCCCTTGCGATCTCAGGGGACGAACTGATACCTATTCCTTTTTCCATACTTCCTCACAGTATATGTCCGTGAAAATGGAAAAAGAATGCGCCGAAAGCACAATGAAGAAAAAGAAAAGCTGACAGACAGCGGTTTCGTAACTTATCCGCTGTCTGCCAGCCTTTACATATCAACTATCGCAAATGCCATCCCGCACGGTACGTACGGCGATCTACTGTGCCTCCACTACGTTGCTCAGGAGTCTGCTGAAGAAGGTCGCTGCTACCGCGCGGTTTACCTTCCCCTGCGGGTTCAGAAGCGTCGTGCCGCCT
>CANRMH010000044.1 GCA_947631695.1 uncultured Lachnospiraceae bacterium
CGCCGTACGTATTTCCAAAGCTGACGTTAACCGCAAGGGGGATCCCGTATTCGATGGATTTGCGGACGGCGTAATCCATCCCCTGCATCAGTTCCGCAGTCCGTGGAAATCCGTCCCTCGCCGGATTTCCAAGCTTTACTACCAGCAGCTCGCTCTGCGGCGCCACCCCTGCGTACCTTCCCCCGTTCCCTCTTCCGTTCCCCGCGGCTATTGCGG
The DNA here is from genome assembly GCA_947631695.1 of uncultured Lachnospiraceae bacterium. Classification (GTDB taxonomy): domain Bacteria; phylum Bacillota; class Clostridia; order Lachnospirales; family Lachnospiraceae; genus Claveliimonas. The sequence goes on from CANRMH010000044.1 coordinate 217, forward strand.
CCACGGCCGTCCCGTGTCCGGAATAATCGCCGCTCGGAACGATCTGCCTGCGGGCGGCCTCCGTATCCGCCCTCAAAGCCTCGTTGATCTGTTCGGCCGTATATTCCGCGCCTGTCGCATATCCCTGAGGCGGGGTCCCGTCCGCAGCCGTCTGGTCCCACAGGCTCCGAATCCGGGTCGTCCCGTCCGGATTGCGAAAATCCGGATTGGCGTAATCGATTCCCGAATCGATAACAGCAACCAAAACTCCCTGTCCAAAAAGTGAAAAGCGGGTATCCTGTACCGCGTCGATACAGGATACCCGCTTTCCGGCTTCGACCTGAAAGAATAATCTTTTCGGCTTTTCCACGTACTCCACCTGGGGAAGGGCCGCAAGACGGCTTATCTGCGACTCCCTGACCGTGACGACCGCATATTCGTTCAGAAGTTCAACGACCTGGTCCGTCAGCTCTCTTACCGCGGTCAGATCCCCTGAATATTTTATGATCAGATCCCAGTCGCGGTCGATGGGATTATATCCCACGTCCAGTTCCAGAGACTTCTCCCTCTCTTCCTCCGTGGCGTCCAGCGCCAGGTTTAAAAGGTTTTCCACTTTCTGATTTTCCATACATTCCCTTTGGTTCTTATCGTCTTGCTATCATTTTATTTTGAAAAAACGATATCAGAACCTGTATACGGCGCCATCTCCAGCGGAATGAAATAGCCCTTGCCGTGCCGGCAGACCGGGCAAAGTTCCGGCGTGTCCGTCCCCTCGTAAATATATCCGCAGTTCAGGCACATCCACGCTCCCCCGCCTTCTTTTTTGAAATAGCCGCCGCTCTCAACCAGTTCCCTCAGTCTGGCAAAACGTTTCGCGTGAACATGCTCAATCTCGGCGATCTGAAAAAACACATATGCCGCTTCCTCAAACCCTTCTTCCTTCGCCTCTCTCCCAAACGCCTGATAGACGTCCTGGAATTCCTCCATCTCGTTATGTTCCGCCGCCCGCAGCAGATCCGTCACGGAATCTCCCGCGTCCACCGGATAACCCCCGCGGATATCGACCGTCGTTCCTTCCGCCTCTTTGAGAAGCTGGTAGAAGCGCTGCGCGTGCGCCCTCTCCTGATCCGCCGTGAACAAAAACACTCTGCTCACCGCCTGCATTCCCTGTTTTCCCGCTATCTCCGCGGCAATCGTATAACGGTTCCTTGCCTGACTCTCCCCGGCAAACGCCTTCATCAGATTTTCTCTTGTCCTGCTTGTCTTAAAATCAACCGCCATGATACACACTCCTTCCTGGTTATCCTCTGTCATAGTGTGCCTCACGGCATCCAAAATATACCTGTCTAATTAAATCCAATCAGTCTTCTGGCGACCGAGTACGCGAGCGAGGAGATCTTTCTTCCGGGCCTGCCGGGAAGGTTCATCGTCTGTCCCAAAATTCCGTAACGGATCTTCATATAAGTCCGAAAATCTTTCTTCTTCAAATACGTCCACAGTTCCTTTTTCTTTTCCAGATTTTCCGGCTCCCTGGAACGGATCAGAAGAATGGAGGAAACCGTCATCATGATCGCAAGGTAATTCTCCATATAATTTCTGAGTTTTTTATTCGTAATCTCCCTCATCTGATACATGTCAATCATTGTCTTCGTCACAAAAATCTGCTGATCGATCCGCCGTATCATCACTTTCTCATTCACGGACTGATCCTCGCGCCCGATATAATACCGGTAAAAATCCTGATCGATATAGTACATCTTCCTCACGTGAGGAAGCGGATAATAGACATAGATATTGTCCACGTAAAACGTGTGCTTCGGAAGCTTCAGCTGGCAGAGCTTCAGCAGATCCGTCCTGTATATGACGGAATGCATCAGAATATACTGATCCAGCCGGAAATGCCCCGCATCCGACCAGGTAAAGACCGTATTCTGAGGGAGAACGTTGCGGTAATGAATGACCTTCTTATGCGCGGCCCCCTCCTTCTCATATACGTAGTTGGAGATCAGCATATCCACCTCTTTCTCTTCCCTCTTTAGTTCACGGAGAACCTCCATGATCCGAAGCAGCGACTCTCTGTCCACCCAGTCGTCGCTGTCCACCACTTTAAAATATTGCCCGGAGGCGTTCTCCAGGCCGAAGTTCACAGCGTCCCCATGTCCGCCGTTTTCCTTATCGATCACTTTGATCCTGTCCGGATATTTTTCCATATATTCATGCGCGATCCGCGAGGTACCATCCTTTGACCCATCGTTCACGATCAGGATCTCCGCTTCGTCCCCCGCCGGAAGAATGCTCTCGATGGCATGGGACATATAATCCTGCGAATTATAACACGGGATTACAAATGAAATGTATTTCATCGTCTGTCTCCTCCTTTTTGCAGCTTCTTATAGTATAAAGCATCCCTTCTTCTTTTCCAACTTAAAAATTTTTTAATGTTTAATTGTAAAATTCTGAAGTTTCCGTTATAGTATAAGTAATGCAATGATTTGTATAATACATTTTGGAGGTAAATTATGAAGAAAAACATTATTGTCGGACAATCCGGCGGTCCTACGGCCGTCATCAACGGAAGCTTATACGGAGTTGCCTCCGAGGGCATCAAGAACCCCGCAGTCGGTCATGTATACGGCATGATCAACGGAATCGAAGGCTTCCTGCAGGGTCATTATATGGATATGGAAGAGTTGGAACAGTCAGGCGAACTGGAAGCGGTCCGCACCACTCCCGGATCTTTTCTTGGATCCTGCCGCTTCAAACTCCCTGAGGATCTGACCTCATCCGTTTATCCTGAATTATTCCAAAAATTCGAGGAGCTGGAAATAGGGGCATTCTTCTACATAGGCGGAAATGATTCCATGGATACCGCCAGCAAACTGTCCAGATATGCGCAGAGCATAAACAGCGATATCCGCTTCATAGGAGTTCCGAAGACCATCGACAACGATCTGGTAGAGACGGACCACACGCCCGGATACGGAAGCGCCGCCAAATACGTGGCCTCCACCGTGCGGGAGATCGCGATAGACGCGTCCGTCTACGACAACAAAAAATCCGTTACCATCGTGGAGATCATGGGAAGGCATGCGGGATGGCTGACCGCGGCAAGCGTGCTTGCAAGAAAATTTGAAGGAGATAACCCGATACTGATCTATCTCCCGGAAGTTGCATTCGACCAGGACGCTTTCATCAAAAAAGTAGAGAAGGCTCTGGAAACCACGCCGAACCTTGTCGTCTGCATCTCCGAAGGGATCAACGACGGCAAAGGTACTTTTATCTGCGAATATGCGAGCGACGTGGGAGTTGACAACTTTGGCCACAAGATGCTTACCGGATCCGGGAAATATCTGGAAAATCTCGTGAAGGACAAGCTTGGCGTCAAGGTTCGCTCCATCGAGCTGAACGTCTGCCAGAGATGCTCCAGCGCTCACCTCTCCCGCGTGGACCTCGACGAAGCCGTCAATGCGGGAATCTATGCCGTACAGGCAGCGCTTGCCGGGGAGACGGGAAAGATGATCACATTTAACAGGAGCAGGAGCAATCCTTACGAACTCTCCTATGGAACCGCCGACGTGAACATCATCTGCAACGCGGAAAAAGCATTCCCCGGCGAATGGATCACCGAAGAAGGTTCCGACATCGGCGGCGAGTATCTCGAATATGTCCTCCCGCTGATCCAGGGCTGCGTAGAAGTTCCTGTCAAAAATGGCCTTCCGCTTTTCGCATACAGAAAATAAAACCGGAAAGATCGCGTCAGACTGCCGCTTTACAGGGAAAAAATTTCCTGTTAAAGCGGCGGTTTTTTCGTTCATAATTTGTTCATTTAACCTTTAAAATTCTTTCATTTCTTTAACACGTTTTCTTCATAGCTGCGGCATATACTAGACTTATCAAAAGATTATTTTTGATAAGAACCAAGTAAGGCGATTGTCTTGCAGAAAGTACTGGTTAGAATAAACTTTTTCATAATACATGCCGGGGGCCGCAAAAGCGGTCACCCGGCATCCTCCCATTTCGGGGATCTTTTCTCAGCATACGCCTGTGAAGAGTCCGATCGAAGCCCGGACTGCGCGCGGCTAATGACAAAATCCGCGCTCTCCACAGAAACATTTCCGGCCTCATCCTCCGCCCGAACCGCCAGGTGGTGCCGTCCCTCCTGACGGACTGTCCGCCCCATCACGTATATTTTTCCGTCCAGGCGGATCTCCAGGCTGCAGATCGTGAGATCCTGCACGATCTCACTCTTCTTATCATTCCAGCAAAACTCAGACAGGACTTTTCCGTCCATATCCTTCACACCCAGGATCCGCGGACGGCTTTTGTCAATCATGAACTGTCTGCGGCAGATACTCTGGTGTCCGGCCTTGTCCGCCGCTTTTATTTCCAGCCGGTACATTCCCTCCTCTTCAAATTCCCACCGGGACGTATGCCGCCCCGATTCCGTCCGCCACTCGCCCGCCGGTATTTCCGTCCTCCGGCCGTCCGGAGACGTCCGCACGGCCCGCGCCTCCAGCGCGGCAACGCCGTTCTCCTCCTCCGCCTGATATGCACCCGCTGCCGCCGCGCCGGTAATCAGGTAATTCTCCACTTCCGAGATGCTCACCTTCGGCGGATTTCGGTCAATATAGACCGTCCTCTCCTCCCTGCTCTCGTTTCCCGCCGCATCCCTCGCCACAATCGTAAGGTTCACCGGTCTTTCCTGCTCCGAAGCCGATCGAACATGAAAGATTCCTTTCGCTCCCAAAAAAGAGCCGATTTTCTTTTCCCCCTCATAGCATGTGATCTCGCGGACTCCGCTGCCCGCTTCCCCGTCCGTGCCTTCCGCGCAGACGGCCGCCTCTTCCCGGTACCAGCAGCCGAATCCGCAGGGAGCCGACGCCCGGATACGCGGAGGCGAACCGTCGAACCAAAATTCGTAGTGGGAGACGGAAGGAAATCCCGCCGCGTCTATCAGATTCCCCTTCTCGTCTTCCATCCATACGTCCAGCAGATTCTTCCCCTCCCTCATCTGCGGCGTGTGAAGCAGAACCGTCTCCCCCGCCTCCGCCTTCCCGGAAAAACAAGTTCCCTCCCCATTCACAAACCGGTATCGGGTATTTCCTCTCTCCTCCACGTGCGTGATCTCCACTTCCGGACAGCTCCGATAATATCCGTTGTCTCCGTCCGCCTCCGGATATGTGATCCGGAACCTGCGAAATTCCTTTCCTGTCCGGGCCTGGGCTTCGCTTTCTTTTCCATGTATTTTCATGTTTTCACACAGAAATATTGACAACAGGAGAACGAAAAAAAGCGCCCTTCTCACTCTCCTACCCATATCTGCTCCCCTTCTATCCGGATTCCGTATTCCTCCTGCAGCTTCCTGAATTCTTCTTCCTGTGCCAGCTCCGGCAGCTGTTTCAGTCCTTCGCGAACCGTCTGCGCGCAGTCTTCCCGGTCGACGGAAGGAGTTTTGCACTGCAGCCTGATAAGCAAGAGCCACAGCGGCGCGCTCCGGCCCGTCTCGCGAATCCCCTGCCCGCAGATTTCAACGGCCTTTTCCATATTTCCCATCTTCTCGTATAAAAGCGCGGTTTTCTGAAAAATCTGCTCTTTTTCTTCCGCCGGCAGATCCTGTCTTACCGCCTCCGTACAGCAGTCCGCCGCACGCTGCCACTCTCCCTCTTGCCCGTACGCGTCCGCCAGCAGCAATCTCAGTTCCTTCTCCCTTTCTTCGCTCCCATTCCAGGTCTTCCACCCATCCAGAGCCAGGCAATGCTCGCCGATCCGTATAATATCTTCCGCCGATTCCCGCATGTCCATCTGTTCATAGCCCCTCAGCAGGCAGAAATAATACCGCGCGTCCTCCGTATCCGGAATATGCTCCTCCATACGTCTCAGAAGCGTTTCCGGATCCGCATCGCCGGATATGCTGCCTTTCTTCAGATAATCGGACAGATCTTCATATTCTTTTGCGGTCTTTTGCTCCCCTGACGCTATGGCAAAATACATTCCGCTCCTTTCATAATCCCTCAGCTCCAAAAAGTACAGCATCGCCAGCTCGAACGCAAATTCCGCTCCCCGATCCCCGTTCTTTCCCTCTTCCGATTCGAAAGCCTTCCCCTGCTTTACTTCCGTTTCCTGCGGGGACCTATCTGAACAGGCATAAAATGCCGCCCATCCAATCCCTGCGGCTGACAGCGCCGCCAAAAACAGCGGAAGCCATCGCCGTTTTCCTTTTTTCTTCCTTCGATTCGAATTTTTCTTCTCCGTCCCGCTCTTCTTATAAACTCTTGAAAATTGATCTGAAATTTCCTGAACATTTGAAAACCCGCGCTTAGATCCTTTATCCAGACACTTTGAGATGATTTTTTTTAATTTCCTTTCCTCCCCGACCGTCAGAGGCGGTTCAGGCCTCGCCATCGTCAGCATATATTGCAGAGTTCTTCCGATCCCGTAAATATCCTCCGCCGGCTCCGCCCTCTGGTAATACTGATTTTCAGGGGACAGAAAATGTTCCCTGACAGGCCGTCTTCTCATCTGTCTCAATATCTCATGCTGATCGTCGCTGCTGATATCCAGCAGACAGAGTCCGTCCTCCCCGGAAATGATCGCACTGTATGGATTCACATACTGATAACAGGGATTCCCGCGGCACCGGTGAAATCTCTCCAGCTGTTCCAGCAGATCCTTCATCCACCGGAACAGCTGCGCCTTTTCCAGATCTGGTTCCCGTCTCAGAAGCCGTGCCATCTGCGTTCCCCGGATATAATCCGTACTGACATAACAGCGTTCTCCCTGCTCCACCAGCTTCAGCACGTCATATCCTTTTTCTCCCAATTCTTCACTTCCTTTCATTCTAAACGCTTATTTTTATTTACATAATACCATATGTAAACCTGCTTGTCAACCGCCAATCCATTCACAGCACACATTTCACCGGACGATCCCCAAAACGCAAAAAACTGCTGCAAAACAGAGTTTCTTTTCTGTCCTGCAGCAGTTCACGCAAAATCTTTCTTTTTATTCTTTACAGTCTTTTACAAGTCATACGGACGGAAGAGGTGTCTCGGAATTCCGTCCACCATGACCGGAGATACGTCGCCCTGGATCAGCGGGCGCACATACGCCACAAATTCATCCGTAACATAATTTCCTTCTTTATTTACCCATTCTCTCGGTACAAGTTTTTCATCGTTTGCAATCTTATGCACATCTTTTACTTCTGTCCCGCACTGGTACGGATCGTCCGATAATCTCTGAAGAACCACCATCTTACCGGAATCTCCCTCGTCGGCTGCTTTCACAGCGGCGCCTCCGACCTGCTGCGCCTCCAGAATATCCACGCGGGAAGCAGCATGGGAAGCCGCGCGCTGCAGGGTGCTCAGCTCAATCGCCCTGGTCTTGCACCCGGTCTCGCCCGCGATAAAGCTCGCCAGATAGGAAGCCGTACCGGAAAGCTGTTTATGTCCGAACGCGTCCACAAAGTCAATGCTGCTTCCGAGTTCGCACACATATGTCCCGTCCTTCGTGCGGATGCCCTCCGAAACCGCGATCACGACCGACTTCTTCTTCGCCAGCAGCGCCTTGACCTTATCGCTGAAGTCATGCAGGTCAAACGGGATCTCCGGCAGATAGATCATATCCGGTCCGTCGCAGTCCTCCCCTTTGGACAGCGCCGCGGCTCCCGTCAGCCATCCCGCGTTCCGTCCCATGATCTCCACGATCGTCACCAATCCCTTATCATACTCCAGGCAAAAACCGTCGCGGATGATCTCTTTCACGGACGTGCCGATATACTTCGCCGCGCTTCCGTATCCCGGAGTGTGGTCCGTCAGCGCCAGATCATTGTCGATCGTCTTCGGGCAGCCCACGAAACGCGTCGGGTGTCCTGTAATAATCGCATAATCAGATAACTTTTTGATCGTATCCATGGAATCATTTCCGCCGATATATATGAACGCCTCGATCTTCAGCTTGTCCAGGATCTTGAAAATCTTTTCATACACTGTGCGGTCCTCATGGATCTCCGGCAGTTTGTAGCGGCAGGAACCGAGAAACGCCGCCGGCGTTCTTTTGAGCAGTTCCGCATCCAATTCTGTTTGAATATAATCGGAAAGATCCAGATATCTCTCCTGCAGCAGTCCCTGTACTCCGTGCAGCATGCCGTATACCTTCTTTGCTCCACGGTCTTTGGCCGTCCGGTAAACCCCCGCCAGACTGGAATTAATCGCGGCTGTCGGTCCGCCTGACTGTCCTACAATGACATTTCCTTTCATAAAATATTACCTCCATCTTGTGTGATCATGTCAATATTACTATTGTATTACATGAAATCTTATCTGTCCACTAATTTTTTTATTTTAAATGGCCGTCTTTCTGTTCCGTTTCTTTTGCCCATCCGAGAGCATACGTCACCGCCTTTTTCCAGCCTCTGACCTTTTGTTCGCGCTCCTCGTTTGAAAGTTTCGGGAAAAACGTCCGTCCCATCCCGTCCCGCATCAGTTCCCTCTCGCTTTCCCAGTAACCGGCCGTCAGCCCGGCCAGATAGGCCGCTCCCAGCGCCGTTGTCTCCACGCACAGAGGCCTCTTCACCGGAACCTGTATCAAATCCGCCTGCATCTGCATCAGCAGATTATTTGCGCTGGCTCCCCCGTCCGCCTTCAGCGCGCTGAGGCGTATGCCGGAATCTTTCTCCATAATCGTAAGCACGTCGCCGACCTGGTAGGCAAGAGACTCTAAAACCGCACGGACAATATGATTTCTGTTGACTCCCCGGGTAAGCCCCACAATCGTACCTCTCGCGTATGGATCCCAGTATGGCGCTCCCAGTCCGGTAAACGCCGGCACAACATAGCATCCGTTGGTATCCTCCACCCTGCCTGCCAGTTTCTCCGAATCCGCCGCCGAATCAATCAGGTGCAGTTCGTCCCGCAGCCACTGGATCGCCGCTCCCGCCACAAAAATCGAACCCTCGAGCGCATACGAGACCTTTCCGCCTAATCCCCATGCGATCGTCGTAACCAGCCCGTTTTTGGAAAATACCGGCCTGTCCCCTGTATTCATGAGAAGGAAGCACCCGGTTCCGTATGTATTTTTCGCTTCCCCGGGCTGGAAACATGTCTGTCCGAACAGGGCCGCCTGCTGATCCCCCGCCGCTCCGGAAATGGGAATTTCTTTTCCAAAAAAATCCGCGTCCGCATATCCGTAAAGACATCCGGAAGGTTTCGGCTCGGGAAGCATACATCCCGGAATTCCGAGTTCTTCCAGGATTTCCTCGTCCCACTTCAATGTATGGATGTTAAACATCAGCGTCCGGGAGGCATTGGAATAATCGGTCACATGCACACGTCCCTTCGTCAGCTTCCAGATCAGCCAGGTTTCCACCGTGCCAAACAGCAGCTCGCCTCTCCATGCCCGCTCCCTTGCTCCCTCCACATGATCCAGGATCCATCTAAGTTTGGTACCGGAAAAGTATGCGTCAATCATCAGTCCTGTTTTTTTGCGGAAAAATTCGGTTTTTCCCTTTTCCTTCAAATGATCGCAATATTCCGCGGTTCTCCTGCACTGCCATACAAGCGCGCGATAGATCGGCTCCCCTGTATTTCTGTCCCAGACGACCGCCGTTTCCCTCTGATTCGTGATTCCAATCGCCGCGATATCTCCGGCTTCCGCTCCGATTTTTCTCATCGCTTCCCTTGCCGTCTCAAGCTGGGCCGACCAGATTTCCCCCGCGTCGTGTTCCACCCATCCCGGCTTCGGAAAATACTGCGGAAATTCCTTCTGCGCGACACTGCGCATCTCGCCGTTTTTATTAAACAGGATACAGCGGCTGCTCGTTGTACCCGCATCCAGCGCCATGATATATTTTTCCATCTCTCCCATCACCTCTTCCGCTAAAAGTCGCTCGGACGGCTGTCTCTTTTTTGCGCGTCCGCTTTTCATCCGCTTTTATTATAATACGAAAAGCAAGAATCCGGAAGTCCTGCGGACGCAGTCTTCCGGATTCTTGTTCTGACAAAAATTTATTTTGCTGTCGCTTCATAGAAGTTCATAATAATCTGGGAACAAACCGCCCGGTTTACCACTCCTTGCGGATTCATCACATCCGTGTGGTTCTCTCCCTCGATAATTCCTTTTTCGGTCGCCCATTTCATCGCGTTCAGGGCAAATTCAGAAACGGAATCTCTGTCGGCAAACGTATTGAATTTTGCATCACTGATTTCCGGCTTCTCGCCCAACACATTTGTCACATAGCGGTACAGCATGGTTACCATCTGCTCGCGGTTGATGCCGTCCGTCGGGCCGAACATTCCCGCATATGGTCCATCTGTGTATCCGGTAATGACTTCGTTCTCTTTCGACCAGATTACCGCGTCGCGGTAGAATAGCTCAGAAGTATTCGGTATATCCGGGAAGATATGATCTTCATCCGGAACCGCTACCGGAGGCATATCCGCTATGTTATATAGAGTCTGCACGAAAAACGCACGGTTCATATCCATTTCCGTTCCAAACTCGCCGGTTGAATTCCCGTCCTTATCTTTCAATCCGGTCATAATTTTGTTGTCATAGACAAACTGAACAGCCGGCTCATACCATTCTTCATGCCCCACATCACCAAACAGATCCGATACATCTTCCTTCTCAACAGGCGGTTTTTCTTCTTCCTTTTCCGTGAACTTCCAGTAGTCTACATGAAGAATATCCTTTCCTTCGCCCCTGAATGTGAAGAATACGTTGTGCTTTCCGGAAACTCCGTTCAGATCCGCGCTGAAGCTCTTGTATGCGGCGTTTTCTCCACCTGCCTCAATCACTGCCGTTCCCACAACCTCGCCGGCAGGGCTGTCCAGACGAACGTCCACTTCCGCCCCATTTACGGATGAAGCATAGACCTCCAGGGAAGCCGCCCCGTTCTTGCCGAAATCTACGCCTGCAAGAGCTGTCCAGTCGCCATTCTGAGCGTTGACCAGAGCGCGGTTCAGGCTGTCCACCATGCTTCCCGGCTCCGCGCACGCATCCGTTCCCAGGCCTGCAACCCATTTTGCAGCCGTCTTCGCACCGGATTTCCAAGCGATCGTCTCCGCCTCGATCCTCTGGTAAGGATTCAGGCTCTCAAGCTGGGAAATCCCTTTGTAGGTGCCGGTGATGGGCTGAATGGTTCCGTCCTCATTGATCGTAACCTCGTCGATGTGGGTGGAACGGTAACCGCGCGTATTGCCCAGCGCTTTTCCTACCGTCTGCGCGTGGTAAGTAATATAGTATTTGTCCTTGAATTCAAAGATCGCGTGGTGGTTATTTCCGCCTACTCCGAAGAAAGTCGCCGGATTTCCCAGGATCTCCCCTACGTAGGTGAACGGCCCCATCGGATCGTCGCTGACCATGTAGCAGATATTTCCCTGTCCCGGATACCCCTCTTTGTGTCCCGCAAAGTTGGAGCAGTAGCTGTAATAATACTTGCCCCCGTACTTGTGGATGCCGGAGTCCTCGAAGAGCGCCGGCGCGTCGATCACCTCCGCGTCGCCTTCCGTATGGATCATGTCGTCCGCCAGCTTGATCACGCGGCCGGTCATCGGATTGTTTGCGTCCTTGCCGTCAATACCGCCGCCGTAGTACAGGTAACCCGTGCCATCGTCGTCCACCAGCACCGCCGGGTCAAACAGCCATACAACTCCATCGGACGCCTGAGTGTTCCGGGCGATCAGCTGCTTGCCGATCGGATCACGGAACGGACCGATCGGGGAATCCGCCTCAAGGACGCCGATCCCGCTCCCGTTATCCGCAAAATAGAGGAAGAACTTTTCCTTCCCGTCGATGGTCTTGTGCGCCGCCGCGGGAGCCCAGGAATTGTTCGCCCACTTTGCCGCTCCATTCGGGCCGGCTACCGCAATGGAACCGTGGTCGGTCCAGTTCACCATGTCCGCGGAGGAGATCACGTTGATCGTATTGATCGCGCCGTAACCATTGTCCGAGCTTCCGTTGTTGTTTGCCGCAAACTGCTGGGAATCGTTGGTCATATAGATATAGACGCGCCCGTCATATACCATCGCGAACGGGTCCGCACCGAACTTGTAATCTACCAGCGGGTTGGAGTTTCCGATCTCCTTCGCCAGAGTCGTCTTGTCCTCGGGATTCTCCGGATCGTCCGTCGGCGCGTCCTTCGTCTTCACCAGTTTCATATCGTCCAGATAGTAGTCGATTCTCTGTTCCGGCGTAGGATTCTGATAATATGCAGTATCGACATAGATGCTGACCTGGTCAGGATTTATCTCCTCCGAAATCACGATATCGCCGGAAAAAGTACCCCACTCGCCCTTCGTCACCGGACCGCTGGTCGCAAACGTTTGCTGTCCGCTAATCTTTCTGATGTTTACGTTAAACGTCTCCTGAGCAGGTCCGATATCGCTGGTATACTTCACCTTGCCCGAGAGCTGATAGGTCGCGCCCATCTCCACCTTACCGGACAGGCTGATCTCCGGACCCGCCCATGTCGCTTCCCTGCCG
>CANRMH010000045.1 GCA_947631695.1 uncultured Lachnospiraceae bacterium
CATAGGACAGATTATACCCTCCGCCATCCAGCGTAATGGAATCACGGATCTGATAATACGGAGCAGGATTCTGGTATCTCCTGGCCGTCCGTCCAAGAGGCACATGGATCTTGGACAGAAAGATCTTCTCCCCGTCCCCGCAGGCCGCATAGGCATGCACATTATAGTATCCCCAAGCCGCCTGGTGGTTCAGGGAATCTATCTCACACAGGTAGCTTCCGTCCGAATTGCTCTTTTGCGCCGTATACCAGTAAATATCGTCCTGCCCGTTCTCCTCCGTCCAAACGGCGAAAAGGATCTTTTCGATCTGCTTGCCGCATTCCGGAAAATAAAGCTTTGCGGTAAATTTCCCATTGATATGGTCCGTATTTTTTTCTCTGAGGTAATTTCTTTTCAGGCTTCCAACCGTAAACTGCGTCGAAGCGACGTACTGCTTGTTCCCCAGCGGGCCGGTCGTATACAGGTGGCAGTGAAAAAGCCCCGTCTCCAGATGGTCGAACAGATTTCCCGCGATCTGGTATTCGGTTCCCGATTTCCGGCTCATCGTATACCATCTGATATCATTTTGCCCGTCCGCGTCGCCCCAGACGGCCGCCTCCACCTTTTTCGCGTTTCTGATCCCCGTGCATCTCACAGTAAAATATACAGGGTCGTCGCCTGCCTGCGCATACAGGCTGACAGGCTCCTCCGCGTCTATCACAAACGTCGTTTTTCCTATGAATTTCTGCGAATCCTCACTGTCATACGCATAGGCATGGACATGATAAAGCCCCGTAGACAGGGCGTGCAGGGCGGTATCGACGACCACATACCATCCATCGGCCCGCTCTCTTGCCTCATACCATCTGATATCGTCCTGGCCGCCCTCCTCCGTCCAGACCGGCACCTTCACCGCATCAATTTCCGAAGGATCTTCCATCCCTGATACTTTCACCGTAAAGGTCGTCCGCTCAAAATTCTGCCCGGTAATCTCGACGCATCCTCCGGAAGAGTCCGCAGCTTCCGCCGCAATTTGCCTCCCGTCATACATATCGCTATCCGTCCCCGCCAAAACGCCATTCAGCAGGAACGCCGCCAGAAAAGCGGAAAGGATCCGCGTTTTTTTCCATTTTTTCATTTTCTTTGCCTTCTTCATCCTGTACATCATTTCCCCGTTATCATATAAAAGTCAATTTTCCCCTTCCCGGTTTCCTTTTCCCATTATACAAAAAACGTCCCAACGATTCAATAGCGAATCCAAAAGCGCTTTTTTGTATAAGAATTCTGTCTCCATAGAACAATTATATATATTCCATAAAATATTTTTATGAACTTTGTATTTGTTAAACTTAAATCAACGGGGAAAGGAAAGGGATCATCATGCTGCCGGATAAAGACTATAATCTGACTGTGGGTCTGAGAATCAGAGAAATACGGGAAGTTCTGGATATGACCAGAGAAGAATTCAGCGAAAAATGCGATATCTCCTGCAGCTTTCTCGCTGCGGTAGAGGGCGGACATAAGGCGATCACATCCAAAACCCTGTACAAAATCTGCACCGCGACAGACCTCTCCGCCGATTATTTTATACGCGGAAACAAAGAAGGGTTTGAAGCGGACATGGTGATCGAGATGATCCATTCTATGGATAAAAAATCCCAAAAACATGCTGTGAATATCCTGCGCGAATACGTCAGCGCCATACAGCATTTAAAAAACTCCAAATGATTCCTGTATCAAAAAGGGAGATACTGCCGTCTGATGTTTCAAACCACAGTATCTCCCTCTCTATTCGCTCCACGGCTTCGCATTATGTTCGGCCTTGCCGTCCCTCATCATCAGTTCCTTCACTGCCTCTCCGGGATTTTTTCCCTCAAAAAGCACCGCATGAACCTGTCCGATGATCGGCAGGTCAACTCCGTATTTTTTTCCGAGTTCCACGGCGGCCTTGGCGGAATAGACGCCCTCCACTACCATTTTCACCTCGTTCATAGCCTCCTGCATGCTCATTCCCTTTCCAATGAGATATCCGGCTCTCCGGTTGCGGCTGTGAACGCTGGCGCAGGTGACGATGAGATCCCCGATCCCCGTCAATCCCATAAAACTTTCCGCGGCTCCTCCCATTTTCACGCCCAGTCTGGCGATCTCCTGGATCCCTCTCGTGATCAGAGCCGCTTTGGTATTGTCCCCGTATCCGAGTCCATCGGCGATTCCCGCCGCCAACGCGATCACATTTTTCAGGGAGCCTCCCAGTTCGATACCGAGAATATCCGGGCTGGTGTAGACGCGAAACGTCTCGTTCATAAACATTTTCTGAAGATAATCGGCGGTTCGCTTTGTCTTCGCCCCCACGACCACGATGGTGGGAAGTCCTCTTCCCACTTCCTCCGCATGGCTCGGTCCCGAGAGTACCGCCACGTCGGCTTCCGGAATTTCCTCTCCGATCTGTTGGGAAAGCGTCAGAAGGGTGTGTTCCTCAATTCCTTTCGCCACGTCCACGAGAATCTGACCCTTTTTCACATACGGACGCATCTGTCCGGCCGTATTTCTTGTATAAGGAGAAGGGACCGCCAGCACGACAAAATCCTTCCCGCAGACTGCCTCCCTCATATCGCAGGTAAATTTCATATCCTCCGGAAGCATCACTCCCGGAAGCTTATTCTTATGTTCGCGCTCTTCAGAGAGCATCCGGATTTCCTGCTCATCCACAGACCAAACCGTCACGTGGTGGCCGTTTTTGAAAAGCAAAAGCGCCAGCGCGGTTCCCCAGCTGCCCGCGCCCATGATCCCTACGTCAGCCATAACGACTCCTCCTCTCGGAACTATTTGCTCTTTCCAACATGAATCTTATTCTCCGTCCCGGACATCAGGCGGCGGATATTCGCCCTGTGCATGTAAAAAGCCGATACGGCCAGCAGAGCGGCGATCGCATAAATTTCATAGAGATACCGCTGTTCCACGCCAAATCCTCCCATCCGGCCATACGCGATCACAGCGATCAGATACGCAGTCACAACCAGAAGAGAACCCACGGACACATACCGTGTCACCGCAACCGTTCCCACAAAGAGGAAAAGGCAGATCAGCACGATCCAGACATTGGTAGTGCTGAGAATCAGTCCGGCGGTCGCCGCAATTCCCTTTCCTCCCCGGAAATTCAGATAAAACGGATAATTATGTCCCAGCACGGCGCCCATTCCCGCATACATGGAAAGTACCGGCAGGATATCCGCATGGGATTTTCCGAACAGCAGGTGAACCGTCACAACGGCGAACACACATTTAAAACAATCCCCGAGCAGCGTGATCAGCCCCGCTTTCCAGCCCAGCGTGCGAAGCGCGTTCGTGGTTCCCGCATTCCCGCTTCCCTGTTTTCTGATATCCACATGTTTTGCCTTTCCGTAAAAATATCCGGTCTGTATCAGCCCGAATGCATATCCGATCAGCACGCACAGAATACGTTCCATCATTTAACGATCTTTCTCCTTTCTCTCACGTATGAAGAATCTCAGCGAAGTTCCCCGAAAGCCGAAAGCCTCCCGGATTTTATTTTCCAGATATCTGGTGTAGGAGAAGTGCATCAGTTTCCTGTCATTCACAAAGATCACAAAAGAGGGCGGTTTCACGGACACCTGAGTAATATAGTACAGCTTCAGCCGTTTTCCCTTGTCAGAAGGCGGCTGCTGCATGGCCGTCGCCTCCATCATGATCTCGTTCAGCACGCCCGTTGCTACCCGAAGCGTCTGATTTTCGATCACCATATCGATCACGTCAAATAACTTATGGAGGCGCTGTCCGGTCAGCGCGGAGACATACATGATCTCCGCATAGGGCAGAAACGACAGGATCCTCCGCACGTTATCCTCATATTCCCTCATTGTCCTGTCATTTTTTTCAATCGCGTCCCATTTGTTCACCACGATGATAATCCCTTTTCCCCGCTCGTGCGCGATCCCCGCGATCTTCGCGTCCTGCTCGGTCACGCCTTCCTTCGCGTCAATCACCACCAGTACCACATCGGCCCGCTCCACTGCCGTCACCGCCCGGATGATGCTGTAGCGTTCCAGTTCCTCTTTTATTTTATTTTTCCTGCGCAGTCCGGCCGTATCGATAAATACATACTCCTTTCCGTCGTGTGTGACGTCCGTATCCACCGCGTCCCTGGTAGTTCCCGCGATATCCGACACGATCAGGCGCTGTTCTCCCAAAAGCCTGTTCACGATGGAAGATTTCCCCACGTTCGGTTTCCCCACGATCGCGATCCGCGGCCGCTCGTCCTCCTCTTCCATGCCGGAAGTCTCCGGAAACAGGGCCGTTACCTTTTCCAGCAGATCCCCGATCCCCAGCCTGGAAGCGGAAGAAACCGGAATCGGATCCCCGATCCCCAGATTATAAAATTCATACACATCCGGAAGATACTTGTCAAAGCTGTCCACTTTATTGACCGCCAGCAGGATCGGTTTCCCGGAGCGCCGGAGCATGTCAGCCACTTTGGAATCCGCGTCCGTCAGGCCCTGCCGGACGTCCGTGAGAAAAAGGATCACATCCGCCGTGTCGATGGCGATCTGCGCCTGCTCGCGCATCTGAGAGAGTATGATATCCTTACTCTCCGGCTCAATCCCGCCGGTGTCGATCAGCGTAAATTCCCTGTCCAGCCAGCTTGCGTCCGCATAAATGCGGTCTCTGGTCACGCCTGGCGTATCCTTGACGATAGCGATCCTCTCCCCCGCCAGCACGTTAAACAATGTTGATTTTCCCACATTCGGCCTTCCCACGATAGCCACAACCGGTTTCCCCATAATTCATCTCCTGTCTTTATCCTATTCCATTTCCAACCGCAAAATGGATTCCACAAAATCCTGTCCGCTTGATTTTACAATATCTACGCGGACTTGTAAAGCTTCTTTCAGCTGGGTAAGCGTAACGTCGTCAAGAAATACCTCCTCCTCGCTGCGAAACATGTTGCACGGAAGAAGCAGCCGGGTTCCGAGTCTTTTTCCCCTCAGCTGTTCCATAAGATCCCGCCCGGTAATCAACCCCGATACCGTGATCGACTCTCCGAAAAAACGGTTTTCGATGGGATACAGACGCACCTTTGTATTGGGATATTTTCCCTTCAGCTCTGTCAGCAGCCGTTTCAGATACGGATAACTAAGGCGGCCCGTCGCCACGGAAACCTCCCGTTCTCTCTCGTCCCCCGGCAGCGCGTCAAGCGCATCCCTGAATTCATCGAACAGAAGCCTGAGCATTCCGACTCCATTCTCCAGCTGCAGATACCCATCGTACCGTTCCTCCTCAGGAACCTCCTGCCCCGCCATCGCGTACCACTCGTCCCCGGCGTGGACAAAATGCGTTCCGTGCGTCTTAAATATTTCCTCCTGCCAGCGGTGGATCGCTCCAAGAACCTCCGCCGCGTCTTCCCTGTCAAACGATTCAAGAGGATACAGGCCGTCGCGGTATTTCGTCAGACCCGCCGGCACCACCGACACGCTCTGAAGATAAGGAAGATAGCGGGATAATTCCCGGATGCTCCTTTCCAGTTCCGCGCCGTCGTTAATCCCTTTGCACAGCACGATCTGCCCGTTCATCACTATCCCGGCCTCATACAGCAGATCCACCTTTTTCAGGGCATCGCCGGCGAAACGGTTATTCAGCATCATGCAGCGCAGTTCCGGATTGGTCGTATGGAAAGAAATGTTGATCGGCTCAAGATGATAGCGAATGATCCGTTCGATATCCTGATCGCTCATATTGGTAAGGGTAATATAATTTCCCTGCAGGAAGGACAGCCTGGAATCGTCGTCCTTAAAATAAAGCGTCTCCCTCATTCCTTTCGGCATCTGGTCGATAAAACAAAACATACATTTATTTTTGCAGGAACGATATTCGTCCATCAGGCCCTGCTCGAACACAATGCCGATATCCTCGTCATAATCTTTCTCGATCTGCAGTTCCCACTCTTCCCCGTTCGTCTTCTCCACAAGAAGCGTCAGTTCCTCATCATTGACCAGAAAAAGATAATCAAAGACGTCCTCGATGATATTGTCATTGATGGATATCAGTTTATCTCCGGACGCAAGTCCTAATTCCTCCGCGATGCTTCCCGGTTCGACTGCCTTAATGATGTGTTCGTGCTTCATAAAATGCTGCGTGCTCCATTCTATCTGTGATAACCCGGCGCGGATCGCCCCGGTCTTCTTGTCTTTTTCATTCCTGATATCATCATATACTTTCCTGCCATTTTTAGCAAGATGATTGACCTTCATCTGCAAAAGATGATATACTTTTACTTGCGAAGCGCATGCTCCGTGTCGCAAACTCACAGGCTAAATTGGTTTTCAGGAGAATGATATGTCAAATTTAAAATTATTGGAACAGGCGCTCCCTGCGGCGCCCTTGAAGCTGATCGCACTTGACAGCTGCAGGGATTTTGGAGAGAAAGTCAACGACCACATTGTGAAATTCCGACATAAGCGTCCTCTCGGAAGCGAGGACTCTCCGCTCTTTTCTTCCTATCTTTCGGACAACTATCTGATCCCCTGCATGTGTCCCAGATTCGGCACCGGGGAGGCGAAGGGAATTGTAAAAGAGTCTACCCGCGGGAAAGATCTGTTCATCATGGTAGATGTATGCAATTACAGCCTCACGTACACCGTCAACGGACATCTGAATCACATGTCTCCGGACGATCATTATCAGGATCTTAAACGCGTGATCTCCGCATCGACCGGAAAAGCGCACCGCATCAACGTGCTGATGCCTTTCTTATACGAGGGAAGGCAGCACAAACGGACCAAGCGGGAATCCCTCGACTGCTCGCTGGCGCTGGAGGAACTGATAGAGATGGGGGTTTCCAACATCATCACCTTCGACGCCCACGATCCAAAAATCGAAAACGCGATCCCTCTTCATGGTTTCGACAGCTTTAACCCGCCGTACCAGCTGCTGAAAGCGCTGCTGCGCGCGGAGCCTGATCTCCAGGTAGACAAGGAACACCTGATGATCGTCAGCCCGGATGAGGGAGGGATGCACCGGGCCGTATATTTCTCCAACGTTCTCGGCATCGAAATGGGAATGTTCTATAAGCGGCGCGATTATACCACCATAGTGGGAGGCCGCAACCCGATTATCGCGCATGAATTTCTGGGCGCGGACATCGCCGGAAAGGACGTGATCGTGATCGACGATATGATCTCCTCCGGAGAGAGTATGCTTGACACCGCGAAGCACCTGAAGGAACGGGGAGCCGCGCGCGTATTCGTGTGCGCCACCTTCGGCCTGTTCTCCGACGGCTTCGGCCAGTTTGACGACTGCTATGAAAAAGGATATATCAACAGAGTGATCACCACGAATCTCACTTATCTCCCGCCGGAAGCAAGGGAAAAACCCTACTTCCGGACAGCGGACATGAGCAAATTCGTGGCGCTCATTATCGATACCATGAACCATGACGCTTCTTTCACGGCCACGCTTGACCCGACCGATAAGCTGCATCATCTGCTGACAAAACATAAAAAACATTTGCAGAATTTACACGGATAACCAAAAATGCTTTATCTGTTAAAATCCGTATACACAGCTCCGTTCTCCATCTGTATTCCTCTGGCCGCCGCCAACTCTGACACGGTTACCAGCTGATACCCCTTCTCAACGAGAGCGGGAATCAGCGCGATCGCCGCGTCTACAGAGGTTGTGTGGATATCGTGCATCAGTACGATATCCCCGTCGTCGGCCGTCTGCAGTACGCAGTCTATCGTCGCCTGCGCATTTTTTGTCTTCCAGTCTATCGTATCTATATTCCACAGTATCATAGGCATTCCCGCGTTCGCCCGGACCGTGTCGTTGACCGATCCATAAGGCGGCCGCATCACGGTCGCCGCCTGTCCGCAGATATCCTGAAGCAAACTGTTCGTTCGCCCTATCTGATCCTGTATCTCTTGCGCAGACCGCTTCGTCAGTTCCTGATGGCTGTAGGTATGGTTTCCCAGCTCACACCCGATTTCTTTCATTTTTCTGACAGCGTCCTCATGTCCCGGAATGTTAACTCCCTGCATGAAAAATGTCGCGTGGGCGTGATATTGTTCCAGAACCGCCAAAAGCTCATTCGTCCTGGCTCCCGGCCCGTCGTCAAACGTCAGCGCCATCATGGGCCCGTCTGCGTCAATCGAAGATTCGCTCGACACCAGTTTTCCATCCTCGCCGAACACACATTTCTGGATTCCGATTTTTATTTCTCCGGTCTGCATTTTCCCGCTCTCATCAAAATAATATGTAGCTCCGTCCAGATCCTTCCAGCCGGTTGCGGGCGTCCCGTCCTCCCCGAGATACCAGACGCCGTCCTCCTGCTTCATCCAGCAATTGGCCTGCATTACGCCCTGTTCGTCAAAATGGTATCTCTTTCCGTCAACCTCCCGCCATCCGGTTACTTTTTTCCCCTCTTCGTCCAGATAGTAGCGGTTACCGTCGAAGACCAAAAATTCATTCGTTTTATAGCTGCCGTCGTATCGCCGGAACCTGTCTCCCTCCCATCCGCCGATCTTATGCGTTACCGTACAGACTCCGTCCGACAGAGCGATTTCAACCCTTCCAAGCCAGGAGACTGACATCCTCCTGATGAATTCCTCCCGAAGCTCAATATGTATCGGAAACCTGCCCTGTTCGCTCCCGTCGGCCTCGCACCGGAGGTCATATCCCTCCCCCTGATTCAGCTCATCCAGTAAATCCTGCACCGTATAACCCGTCTTGTCGTCCAGTATCGCCTTGCGGAGTCCTTCCGGACAGGACGCCTTCGCTTTCAGCGCCGGCATCTCCTCGTTCTGAACAAAAGAAATGGAATTCGCCGCCAGCGAGATCTTCGCTATCGTTTTTTTCTCTGAGGCTGCCGTCGTAGAGATGAGTAAAACAACTGACAGGCATAGCAATGCCATGCCTGTCAGTTTCATCCTCTTTCTTCCGTTTTCCCTTCTCAACTCGGAGCGCTTCTTCCTCGCAGCCATCTTTTGTACCCCCTCATAACCGTGGTTATCCGATGATCCTTACCCTGATCACCCCGTCAATTGCTTTCAGATCCGCAGCTGCGATATCTGAAACCTCGGATTCCACATCGATCATCGTATAAGCATATTCTCCCTTGCTCTTATTCGTCATGTCGGCGATATTCATACCGTCCTTTGCGAGAATATTGGTAAACTGCCCGATCATGTTCGGAATATTCTGGTGAAGCAGCGTAATCCGGTGATTGCTTCCGACTTCCCCCATGTCGCAGTTTGGATAATTCACGGAATTACGAATATTTCCGTTCTCCAGGTAATCCCTCAGCTGTCTCACAGCCATGCGCGCGCAATTATCCTCGGATTCCTCCGTGGACGCGCCAAGATGAGGAATGACGATAGCCCCCTGCTTTCCGGCAATTTCCGGAGTCGGAAAGTCTGTCACATAATGCTTCACATGTCCGTCGTCCAGCGCTTTTGCCATCGCAGTCTCGTCGACCAGAACATTTCTCGCAAAATTCAGCACTACCACGCCGTCCTTCATCAGAGCGACCGCCTCTTCGCTGATCATGCCTTTTGTGCTGTCCATCGCAGGCACGTGGATCGTGATATAGTCGCACTCGCTGTAAATCTCTTCCGCCGTCTTTGCATGATGAATATTCCTCGAAAGTCTCCATGCGGAATCCACAGACAGGTAGGGATCGTATCCGTAGACGTTCATTCCCAGATTCACGGCGGCGTTCGCGACCAGCACGCCGATCGCGCCGAGTCCGATCACTCCGAGCTTCTTGCCTTCCACCTCGCATCCGGCGAAAGCTTTCTTCGCCTTTTCCGCGCTCTTGGAAATATTGGGATCCTCTTTATTTTCCTGTACCCAGCTGATTCCTCCCACAATATCCCGGGACGCCAAAAGCATCCCTGCAATCACCAGTTCCTTCACTCCGTTCGCATTAGCGCCCGGCGTGTTGAAGACCACGATCCCCTGTTTGGCGCATTTGTCCAGAGGAATGTTGTTTACGCCCGCGCCGGCCCTTGCAACCGCCTTCAGTTCCTGGCCGAATTCCATGTCATGCATGACCGCGCTTCTGACCAGAATCGCGTCCGCCGCGCCCGCATCGTCCACAGGGATGTAATCTTCCGTCAACTGTTCGATTCCCGTCTTTGAAATTGGATTTAAGCAATGATATTTGTACATATTATAAATTCTCCTCCTCAAATTTCTTCATAAACGCCACCAGCGCTTCCACACCTTCATACGGCATCGCATTGTAGATACTTGCGCGCATGCCGCCGACCGTGCGGTGGCCTTTCAGGTTCTCCAGACCGGCCTCCTTCGCTTCCTTCACGAATTTCGCATCCAGATCCGCATCGCCCGTCACGAACGGCACGTTCATCAGGGAGCGGTCCTTCTTCTCCACGGTTCCCTTAAACAGCTTGCTCTGATCCAGGAAATCGTAGAGCAGCTTCGCCTTCTTTTCATTTCTCTCCTTCATCGCCGCAAGGCCGCCCTGCTTTTTCAGCCACTTGAACACCTTGCCGCAGATGTAGATGCCATATGCCGGCGGAGTGTTGTACAGGGATTTTGCATCCGCATGCGTCTTGTATTTCAGCATGGTCGGCGTTCCCGGCATGACGTCGTCCGTGATCAGATCCTCGCGGATGATCACGATCACCACGCCGGCCGGGCCGACGTTTTTCTGTACGCCGCCGTAGATGATGCCGTATTTGGTCACATCGACCGGCTCGGACAGGAAGCAGGACGATACGTCCGCTACCAGCGTCTTGCCCTTCGTGTTCGGGAGTTCTTTGTACTTCGTTCCGTAGATCGTATTATTCTCACAGATATATACATAATCCGCGTCCTCGGAAATCGGAAGGTCGGAGCAGTCCGGTATGTAGGAGAACGTCCTGTCCTCGGAGGACGCGATCTTGTTCGCCTTGCCGAATTTCTGTGCTTCCTGATACGCCTTCTTCGCCCACTGTCCGGTCACGATGAAATCCGCGACGCCGTTCTTCATCAGATTCATCGGGATCATCGCAAACTGCTGGGACGCTCCGCCCTGCAGGAACAGCACCTTATAGTTATCCGGAATATTCATCAGTTCGCGGATATCCGCCTCCGCCGTCTGAATAATCTCCTCAAACGCTTTCGAGCGGTGGCTCATCTCCATCACGGACATTCCGGTTCCATTATAATCCAACATCTCCGCTGCCGCTTCCCTCAGGACTTCCTCCGGCAACACCGCCGGCCCGGCTGAAAAATTATATACTCTGCTCATTTTATTTCCTCCTCTATATAAAATTTAATTGTTATCAAGATCCTCTTCATCAAACGCTTCACTGATCGCGTTTCCCGGCGCCACCATCGGCCACACCTTGTCGTCCAGGTCGATCTGGCAGTCGATCACGACCGGGTGATTCCTTGTAAGAGCCTTTGCAAACGCTTCGCTGAATTCCTCTTTGGACGCGGCGCGAATCCCTTCCGCGCCCATCGCCTCCGCAAGCTTCACAAAGTCAACCGCATCGTTTAACACCGTCGCCGAGTAGCGCTGCCCGTAGAACAGATCCTGCCACTGGCGCACCATTCCAAGCACGTGGTTGTTGATCACAACCTGAATCACCGGTATATTATGGCGGACAGCCGTCGCGATCTCATTCATGTTCATGCGGAAACAGCCGTCTCCGGCAATATTGACCACCGTTTTGTCCGGCATGCCTGTCTTTGCTCCCAGCGAGGCTCCCAGGCCGTAACCCATCGTCCCCAGTCCTCCGGACGTCAGAAGCGTCCTCGGCTTCGTGTACCTGTAATACTGTGCCGCCCACATCTGGTGCTGTCCGACCTCCGTCACGATGATCGCTTCCCCTTTTGTCTGACGGTAGATTTCCTCCACGACAAACGGCCCCGTCAGGCGCTCCGGATGGTAGGTCAGCGGATATTTCTTCTTATATTCCTGAATTTTCGCGATCCATTCCGGATGGCTCTGCTGATCCAGCCGCTCGTTCAGCTTTCTCAAGACCACTCTCAGATCCCCGATCACGCCCGCCGTGATCAGCACGTTCTTGTTCATCTCCGCCGCGTCGATATCCAGCTGCAGGATCTTCGCATGATTCGCGAATTTCTTTGCATTTCCGGTCACGCGGTCGCTGAATCTCGCTCCGGCAACGATCAGAAGGTCGCACTCGCTGACTCCGTAATTGGAGGTCTTCGTGCCGTGCATCCCCAGCATCCCGGTGTATCTTTCGTCCGTCCCCGGAAACGCGCCCTTTCCCATCAGGGAGTCTGCCACCGGGGCGTCCACCTTCTTCGCAAATTCATACAGCTCCTCGCTCGCGCCGGACAGGATCGCGCCGCCGCCCACGAAGATATACGGCTTCCTGGCTCTGCGGATCATCTCCGCCGCCACATCCAGATCGTGTTCGCAGATATCGCTGCCCGAGCAGACCTCCTGCGGCGTGTACGGAGTATACTCCGCCTTATTCGCCGTCACGTCCTTGGGGATATCGATCAGCACCGGACCCGGCCGGTCCTTCTTCGCGATCACAAACGCCTTCCGGATCGTATCCGCAAGCTGCTCTACATCCTTCACAATATAATTGTGTTTTGTGATCGGCATGGTGATCCCCGCAA
>CANRMH010000046.1 GCA_947631695.1 uncultured Lachnospiraceae bacterium
GATTTCGCTCAGTTTCCTGTTCGCCGGATTCTGCATCATTGCAGGCTCCGTCTTCCAGGCTCTGGGCAACGGCGTCTACAGCCTCATCATCTCCGCCGCAAGGCAGCTGATCATCATCCTGCCCGCCGCATACATATTCGCAAAATTTTTCGGCCTGCAAATGGTATGGTACTCCATCCCCCTCGCCGAAATTCTGTCCGTGATCCTCTCGGCTCTCCTGCTGAAACGCATTTACCGCCTGAAGATCAAACCTCTGGAGAATTATTGCAGCCCTGAAGACAAAGAATGAGCATTTACCTTTTCTTTCCCTTTTTCTCCTTCTGTTTTCTCACGCTGTACCCGAAGGTCCCGATCTTTTTCCCGAGGCTTTGGTATACGCCGTGAGAATAAGTAAGAAGTCCCGCGCCGTCCAGTTCCAATCTCCCGTTCTTCCCGATATATCTCCGATCCGCATGGACGGCCAGGACTTTTGCCAGAAACATATGGTGGCTTCCCAGCTCCTTCACTTCCGTCACCCTGCACTCAATATTGACAGGACTTTCCTTTATCAGCGGCGCATATGTCAGTTCCTTCGCCTTCTCCGGCGTCAGATGCATCGCTTTCCATTTATCTGCGTCGCGTCCGGATCTCACCCCGCACCAGTCGGCCGCATACGCCAGCCGCTGCGTCGTCAGGTTCACCGCAAACTCCCCTGTCTGCCGTATCATGGAATAGCTGTGCCGTTCCGGGCGCACAGAAATATAGAGCATTGCCGGATTGGTACAGACCGTTCCCGTCCATGCCACCGTAATGATATTCGCGTTCCCTTTCTTGTCAGCCGCGCTGACCATGACCGCGGGCAACGGATACAACATATTGCCCGGCTTCCAGATCTCCTTTTCCATCTGTGCTTCTTCCTTCCTCTCTCGCGCCATATCCGTATGCCCCTTACTGCTGCATAGCTCCTACGAGCGTGGGTATCAGCTGCTTCTTTCTGGACACGACGCCCTTTAAAACAATCCGATCCCAGTCCTCGGGCAGATCAAACGCGTCCACCACCGACTCCCTCGCTCCGGCTCCGTAACACAGAAGTTCCGTAGTTTCTTTCAGAATATCCGTCAGCATAAAATAAATCCGGTCCAGACGGCTCTCCTTCATTGCAGTCGGAAGATAGGGGATCAGTCTCTCCTTCAATTCCTGCAATTCTTCTCCGCTCATGGAGTTCATCTGTCCCACTCCGAATACGGTATCATTCACCGTGAATTTCTTAAAATCCTGGAAACAGATTTCCTCCGTACTCCTGCCCTGCAGATTGCTCCCGGCGCGAAACATCCCGACCGCCGTCTCCTCCATCTGGATTCCCGCAATCTTTGCAAGTTCTTCCGCCGCCGCCCGATCCAGAGCGGTACATGTAGGCGAGCGGAACAGCAGCGTATCGGAGATGATCGCGCAGCACAGGAGGCCGGCAGTCACAGGCGTAAGTTCCACGCCCTCCTCCCGGTACATCTGATACACGATCGTCGCCGTACATCCCACCGGCTGATTGCGGAAAAAGACCGGCCCCATCGTCTCAATGCTCCCCAGCCTGTGGTGATCAATGATCTCCAGGATCTCCGCCTCCTCGATCCCGTCCACGGCCTGAGATTTTTCGTTGTGATCCACAAGGATGACCTGCTTTTTTCTGGCGCCCAGGAAACGCCGTCTGGAGATAAACCCCTGGAAATTTCCTTTCCGGTCCAGAATCGGGAAATCGCGGTATTTTCTCTTCATCATAATTTCCCTGATGTCGTCCACATAATCGTCCATCCGAAACGTCACCAGGTTGTCTTCCGTCATAAAATATTTCACCGGAATACTCTGATTGATCAGCCGCGCAGCAGTGTATGTGTCGTGAGGCGTGCGGATGATCACAATATCCTGCCTCTTCGCCCTCTCGAGCAGTTTCTCCGGGACTTCGCCGTTCTGGCATATAACAATGCATCCTGCGTCGATATCCACCGCGCACGCCTGGGAAGCGTACCTATTCCCCAGGATCACCAGATCATCCTTCTCTATGAACTGCGCCATGACTTCCGTACCGGAAGCGCCGATCGCCACTTTGCCCTTCACAAAATAACCGTGTTCATTTCCTGTAACCAGCGTCCCGTCCAGTGTTTTTATAATATTTCTATAGGGCGTTCTCGCCTTTGCCAAGATCTGATTGTCATATACGTCCATATAGGATCTTGCCACATCGCCCGTGGAAATCAGTCCGACCAGCTCTCCGTTCTTCAGCACAGGCGCGGTTTTTACGCCTTCGCTCGTCATCAGCTCCCATGTCTCCTTGATCGATACGTTAGGCTCCACTCCCCTGATCTTATGAATCTCGAGATCCCTGACCTGAAGCTTCACATCCTTCAGCATCCCGGGCGTGTTCACATGAAATTTCTGAAGGACATAATGTGTCTCCTCATTGATCTGTCCCGCCCTTTTGGCCACGTATTTATGGCCTGTTACTTTTCTTTTCAGGTTCGCGTACGCGATCGCGCTGCAAATGGAATCCGTATCCGGATTCTTGTGTCCTACCACATAGACGCTTCTGCCAAGCTCCGTTCCGTCCGCAGGCGTCCAGACTGCGGAGTTTCGGGGCTTTGGCTGTTGTTGTTCTGCCATATTTTCACTCCCTTAACGGTCTATAATGTTAGAGTGCCATCTTTTTTAATTTTCGTCAACTAAATTCTTTTTATTTTTCCTTTGAACAAATACTATAATGTATGTTATAATGAATACATATGAGATACAGCAACAAACGAATGCAGAGAAAGGACTGTCAGTATGAGCGAAGAATTATTACATGAAACAACATCCCAGGAGGAAACAATGGCCGATCTGGAGGAACATTTTGACGACTCCAACCCATGGAATCTGGTTCAGTCTTATATGGAAAAGAAAACGGTTCTCCCTGTCAAGGTGGAGGGAATCGTGAACGGCGGGGCGATCGCCATGGTCGAAGGCCTGAGAGGTTTTATCCCGGCTTCCAAATTATCTCTTTCCTATATTGAAGATCTGGAAACCTACCTTCTGAAAGACATCGAAGTAAGAGTCATCGACGTCAATCAGGCAGAGAACCGCCTGGTTTTGTCTGCCCGTGAGATCCTGAAAGAGAAAGAAAGAAAAGCGATGGAAGAAAAAATCGCAAATGTAAAGGTCGGCAGCGTGATGAACGGGAAAGTGGAATCGCTGCAGAATTACGGCGCTTTCGTCCGTCTGGAAGATGGATTATCCGGACTGGTACACGTCTCCCAGATCAGTCAGAAACGTGTGAAATCTCCAAAAGACGTACTGAACGTTGGGGATGAAGTGAAGGTGAAGATCATCGGCGTCAAGGACGGGAAAATCAGCCTGAGCATGAAAGCTCTGGAGGAAGCTGTGGAAGAGCCGGAAGAAAAAGTTGTCATTCCGAAATCAGAGAGCATCGGAACCAGCCTCAGAGACCTGTTCAAGAATATAAAATTATAAAAATCGCCGAGTATAGAAAAGTCTGCAAACAAGATTCTTGAGAACCCCTTTCGTTAGATTTTTATCTGACATAAGGGGTTCTCTTTTTCCGGTTTTCAAGGTCCCCGGGAGAAACTTTATAATTTTAATAAGTATGCAAAAGTCAAATCATTGGGATACGAATTAACGATTCGAATTAACGAAATCGTTAATTCCTTAGTTTTTCAGTTAATTCTAATTCTATTACCGTTAATTCTTGACTTTCTTATTGAGATGTAATAGAATAATTTTAATATTTTCGAGGAGGTATCGTTTATGCAAATGGAAGCTCTAAAAAAATTAGTTTCAGATATAAAAACATTGAAAACCGAAACACAAACAATTGAACTGAAATCCGCGGCACAGGGCTGCCCGACAAGATTATTTGACACTCTTTCTTCCTTTTCCAATCAGGACGAGGGCGGTATTATTATTTTCGGTATTGACGAGGCAGACAATTACACAATTAAAGGCGTGTATGACGCCGGAGATCTTCAAAAGAAGGTAACAGAACAATGCAAACAAATGGAACCTTCTGTCCGTGCTTTATTTACTGTTTGCGATATTGACGGAAAAACGATAGTTTCCGCAGAAATACCCGGTGTTGATATTTCCGAGCGCCCCGTATTCTACAAAGGCGTCGGACGCATTAAAGGGTCCTATGTGCGCGTCGGAGAATCCGATGAATCGATGAGTGAATATGAGATTTACAGTTATGAAGCGTTTCGTAAGAGAATCCGTGACGATATTCGTACCGTAGATAACGCTAAACTCACAATGATTGACGAAAAGCGTATGTCGGACTATCTGGCAGCCGTAAAAAACGAACGCAGGAATCTTGCCGATAATGTTACGGAAAATGAAATTTTGGAGCTTATGGGAATCACCAACGATGGAGTTCCTACGCTTGCAAGTTTAATGACCTTTTCAAAATATCCGCAGGCGTACTTCCCACAGCTTTGTATTACCGCCGTTTCTCTTCCCGGAACTGAACAGGGAACAGTGGGCAATGACGGCGAGCGATTTATAGATAATAAGCGTATTACCGGCGCAATCCCGGATATGCTTGAAGATGCAGTTGAATTTGTCCGTAAAAACAGTCGCACAAAAACGATTATAGATGATAACGGGTACCGTGCAGACAAACCAGAATATCCTATTAAGGCTGTACGCGAAGCAATATTAAACGCTTTGGTACACCGCGATTACAGCATCCATACAGAGAATGTGCCGATTCGTATTGAAATGTACCGTGACCGTATGGAAATCATCAACAGCGGAGGTTTGTACGGAAAAATCTCTGTTGACGCACTCGGCAAGGTGCGTCCCGAAACAAGAAATGCTGCCCTTGCAAATATGCTTGAGCTTTTAAAAATAACTGAAAACAGATATTCGGGTATTCCTACCATGCTAAGAGAATTTGCAAACGCCGGACTTCCTGCGCCAGTGTTTTCCGCCGTTCACGGCGAATTTAAGGTTGTAATGAAAAACGGCTTATTTACAGAAACGATGCCTGTTTCCGATTCCCTTGTAGAGTTTTGCTCTACTCCACGAACAAGAGCCGAAATTGTCTCTTTTGTCGGAAAGTCAAAGAATTATGTAATGTCGCAAATAGTCAGCCCCCTTGTAGAAAGCGGCAAACTGAAAATGACAATACCACACAAACCTAAAAGTCCCAACCAAAAATTCGTCAAAGCTCAATTATTGTAGCACATAGTTTTTTACATGGGATTACAGAATGTTGACATTGTTGAAATAGACTGTGTAGATGTAGGTGTGATAAATGAATATAACCTTTTTTACCCCTCGCGGGAAACTTCCCTGCGAGGGGTCTTTTCATATTCATGCAGTTTTCCAATATCTTAATATAACTTCAGATACCTCTGAACCATCGTCGCGCAGACCGCGCGGCTTACGGTTCCCTGCGGGTTCAGCCTGCCCTGATCCCCGGTGATCACCTTATTCTCCACCGCCCAGAGCATGGCTTCTTTCGCAAAACCACTCACTTTCCATTCATCCGGAAATCCCGTACTCTTTGCGGTTACAGTGACGCCTGAATTCTGATACTCGGCGCAGCGGTACAGCATAACCGCCATCTGTTCCCGGGTGATGGAATCCATGGGGCCGAATTCGCCTTTTCTGCTTCCTTCGGTATATCCGGTTGTCACTCCTGCCTCCTCGCTTCCGGCCCACTTCACCGCATCGGCATAGAACGCTCCCATGTCCACATCAGGGAACTGCGCGCCGTTCTCCACAGCCGGCTTATTTAACGCAAGGTAAAGAATCTGAACAAAATGCGCGCGGCTTGTATCGAGCGCCGGGAAAAAGCAGGGCTTTCCTTCTATCATTATTCCATTCACAACATCCTGACAATACAATTCATACACGTAAGGATAAAACCAGTCGCCTTCCTTTACATCTTTAAAAGGCAGCGCAACCTTCGCGCCGCAGCGCCCCGCAAGCTCCGCAATATCCGCAGTTTTCAAAAGTCCCTTCTCATAAGCTTCCTTTAAGGGAGTAAAGGTATGATCCTTATAAAAACAGAACACATCAGACTCGTTGGGCAAGGTAAATATATATTTATCGATCTGGATCTTCTGAACCGACGGTATTATGAGTCCGGCTCTTATCACGATTACGTCTCCACCCTGCCAAGTTCCGAGATAATCGATTTCGATCTCCTCCGCCTTTAAATTCGGATCTTTCCGCATTTCAAGATAGTCTGCCCGGATTGCCGCTTCCTTTTCCGGATCCAGATCGTTTTGCGCCGACTCGTCTAAGCCCCAAATATAAATGCCATTTTGCGCGGCATATATGGTTCCTTCCGTTTCATTCAAAACCTTTACGGCCTCCCCGGCCGCATCTTCCGAATCATACTGGATATAATAGGAATGATTCCCCGTGTATTGTATCACCGTCACAATATGCTCCGCGCTTATTTCCAAAGCTGCATCCGCGTTTACCCGCAATATGACACAGTTCGAAACATACCGGGATTCTTTCCCATCATAGGAATCCGGCGCATATTTCAGATTGCTGCTATCCAGACTTTTCACTGCGCTATGGTATTCATTCAGATCGTCGTATGTC
This sequence comes from uncultured Lachnospiraceae bacterium, assembly GCA_947631695.1. Lineage (GTDB taxonomy): Bacteria > Bacillota > Clostridia > Lachnospirales > Lachnospiraceae > Claveliimonas. Next base: position 6,586 of record CANRMH010000046.1, read on the forward strand.
TCAAACACAACGTTCTCCGGACAAATTTCCTCCTTGATTCCCCCATTCTCAATCACCAAGACGGTCCCTTCGGCAGCTTCCGCCGCGCCTGCAGAAGCCGCGCAGGTAGTCACACAACTTCCCAGGATCGTTGTAAGAGTCAGTCCTATTGCGAGGATTACTTTGAATCTGTTTCTCATAAATTTTCACTCTCCTTCCAAAATCTGATTGACCGTACTTTGCTCCTTTCTAAATTTTATGCCATGAAAGCCCCCTTCCGTCCGCTGTCAGTCAACCTACATTTTCACCATTACTATAACATTTTTTTCGATTTTCGTCCTGTAATGTCCCTCAACTTTCACTTTGCGTCCTTCAACTTTCATATCATTTTACATAATTTGCTTTTTCAATCACCCGGATCTCCTGCTCCAGGCATCCCGTCGGCCTCTGCGTTTTTTGCAGCGACTTCCATCTCCCTCACCTGTTTTTATTAAAAAAAGTTACCATTGCCGTATGTACATTTCCTTCCTGCTCCCATTCAACGTTTCCGCCGTATTTCTCCACTTTCGCTTTTACCGACTTTTTTCCATAGCCGTGTATTCTACGCGACTGCTTCTCCTCAACGCCTTTCGCGCCCGTCGCTTTGTGATCTTGCGAAAACGTATTCGAAATCTTTATCACTAACATTTCGCCCTGCATCTTGATCCGGATACGAATCCATCTGTCTCCCTGTGAGATACTTCGGCAGGCTTCGATCGCATTATCCAGGAGATTTGACAGGATGATACACCAGTCGCTGTCCTCGACGTGAAGATCCTCCAAAGGGTCCGCTTTCACATCAACCTGCGTACCTTCTCTCTCCGCTATCGCAAGCTTATAGTTTAGAATCATATCCGTAACCTCATTTCCGCTGCGGATATATTCCTTCCCCATCGACAGACTGCCCTGCATTTCTTCAATATAGGCACGGGCTTTATCCACTTTCCCCTCCTCACAGAAATGCTTCAGCAAAAGCAGATGATTTTTCATATCATGGGAAGTGTATGCAAAGTTTTGATATCCTTCACGAATCCCCTGATAATTGTCGGACAACAACTTGGCTTCTGTTAAAGCTTCCGTGTTCTTCAGATATACAAAAACCATCAAAATAATGAAACATATAAATATACTTGTCGCTATCAGATTTTTTACGCTCCGGTTTAATCCATAATCCACTAACTGAGACTGCATAAAAATGAGCAAGATGAAACCAATCAAATCAAATAAGTAAATACTTTTTTTTAACCATTGCATCTCTAATTGATATTTCTTTATATATCTTAAAAGCATCAAAAAAACTAGAAAGCTTACTACAAAAGAAACTATACTGCACCCCACTTTATATTTTCCAAAAACAAGATATAATAATGTAAAATCAATATTATGGAAAATACCGAGCATAAAAAAAGAAACAAAAAGCTGAATATGTGCAATACAAATATTGTAAGACAATATCAATCCAAAACATTTCTTTCGTTTTTTCCTATCTATCCTCCTAATCATAGAACAAAAAATAAGAACAGTCTGGATCAGCATTTCACCCCAAGAGACTAATCCTCCCCTCAAGCTTCTGTTGTATGCCAGCAAGCTTCCCACTATCACCGAACATACCCCGACAAGGATCCGATTTTTGCGAACCAGGTCTTCTCCTTCCATCAGATCCACAAAGCAGTAACACAGAAAAATCTCCGCTACTGAACAGATCCACAGAAGACATCCCAATACAATATTCATCACATACTGTGTTTCCAATATTCCATTACCTCTCTTCTCAGTTTTTTCATAGTGATATGACTGACATAAAACTCCCTCCCATTGTCCAGAACAATCTTATCTTTCTCCATACTCCGGATATATTTCACATTCAGGGCATTTCCCGCGTCTATGGAAAGGAACTCCGGTTTTCCCAGTTCCTGTAGCGTCTCCTTCAACGGCTTCCTTTCCCGGTACTCCCCGACTTTTGTAACGATCACTGTATTCTTTCCGTCTTTACACAGGCAGCAGATCTCCGCGATCCGGATTTTCTCATAATGCTGCCTGCTCTCGATAAAGTAGTACTCCCCCTTCGTTTCATCCAGTTCGTCCGCGATTTTTTCCAGCAGCAGAGGTAGCTTTTCCTCCATATCCTCCTTCAGCAGATATTGATAAGCCTGAATTTCCATATCATAGCTTTCCAGGGCGTATCTTTCATACGCAGTCAGAAACACGAGATACGCGTTTTCCTGCCGTCTCCGGATTTCTTTTGCCAGCTCCAAACCTCCGATCGCCGGCATCTCAATATCAAGAAGATACAGGTCGTATTCCTGGCCCTTCTCTATATGTATCAGAAGTTCTTCCGGATTCCGGAAGCCGTCGCATTCGCATTCGACCGAGCGCACCCCCTCTATCTTTGAACAGATGATCTCCAGCATTTCCCTGCTGTCATCCACTATTGCTACTCTCATTCCAATGTTCTCCTTTTTCAGTTTTATACAGGCTGCCTTTCGGCAGGATACGGGCAGGCGGCAGCTACCTGCAATTCTGCTCCAGATCCCGCATCCAGGAGGCCGCGCAGGCGTCGCTCGGCATCCTCCAGTCCCCGCGCGGTGACAGCGCCACGGTTCCCACCTTCGGTCCGTCCGGCAGACAGGAACGCTTGAATTGCTGTCCAAAAAATCTTCTGTAGAAGGTCTTCAGCCATTTCAATATCACATCCGGCTCATATTCCCCGCCGAACGCATATCTCGCCAGCCGATAGATCTTGGACGGCTCATATCCGAAACGCAGCATGTAATAAAGAAAGAAATCATGCAGCTCGTACGGCCCGACAAGATCTTCCGTCTTCTGGGCAATCTCGCCGTCTTTCGGCGGGAGCAGTTCCGGACTGACCGGGGTATCCAGCACGTCGTAAAGAACGTCCGCAAGTTCCATATCCGTTGATGCATCCGCATAATAGCGCACCAGATGACGCACCAGTGTCTTGGGAACGGACGCGTTGACCCCGTACATGGACATATGGTCGCCGTTGTAGGTCGCCCACCCAAGCGCCAGCTCGGACATATCTCCCGTCCCGATGACAAGGCCGTTCTCCTGGTTGGCAATATCCATCAGCACCTGCGTCCGCTCCCTCGCCTGTGCATTTTCATACGTAACGTCGTGATCCTCCGGATCGTGTCCGATATCCGAAAAGTGCTGCCGCACCGCGTCCTCGATTTGCACTTCCCGCAGGCCGGCGCCGAGTTTCTTTGCCATCCTGCACGCATTGCGGTAGGTTCGGCCGGTGGTTCCGAAGCACGGCATGGTCACCGCAAGAATACGGTTCCTGTCCCAGCCAAGCGCGTCAAATGCCTTCGCTGTCACCAGCAGGGCAAGGGTGGAATCCAGTCCTCCGGAAATTCCCACCACCGCGCTCTGCGCCTGCGTATGTGAAAGCCGCTTCTTCAGTCCCATCGCCTGAATCGTAAGAATCTCTTCGCATCGCTTTGCGCGCTCAGTCTCTTCATCCGGCACGAATGGCCGCGAGGCAATCTTCCTCGTCAGTTCCGTCTGTGTGAGTTCTACCTCAAAAGAAATTCTCGGAAGCGTCCGCTCCTGCGCGCTCTTGAACGTCGTGTTCCTCCTTCTCTCCCCCGCCAGCCGGCTGACGTCGATCTCCGAATAGATCGCGCCGTTTCGGAACCGTCTGCTGGCGCTGAGGACCGAGCCGTTTTCCGCGATCATATTGTGTCCGCCAAACACCAGATCCGTAGTGGATTCCCCCTCCCCGGCATTCGCGTACACATACCCGGCGATCAGGCGGGCGGACTGGCCGCTGATCAGGCTCTCCCGGTAAGCAGCTTTTCCGATCGTCTCATCGCTTGCAGAACAGTTGACGATGATCACCGCACCCTCGCGCGCCGCCTCGATGCTGGGCGGAACCGGCGACCACACGTCCTCGCAGATCTCCGCTGAAACCACCAGATTGTCCATCGCCTCCGACACGTAGAGAAGCTGCGGGCCGAACGGGATCCTCTCCCCGCCAAACAGAATCTCTCCGGCCTGCTTCGGCCCCTCCCTAAACTGGCGCATCTCGTAGAACTCGCCGTAATTCGGCAGGAAACTCTTGGTCGTCAGCCCCAGAATCCTTCCCCGGTTCAGAGCCGCCGCTACGTTGTACAGTTCCCCGTCAACCGCAAGCGGCGTCCCCACAAATATCAGCGCGTCTTTTTCTTTCGTGTGCGCGGCGATCCGGCAAAGCGCCTGCCTCGCATGCTGCAGCAGAATATCCTGCGCAAACAGATCGCCGCAGGTATATCCCGTGATGCAAAGCTCCGGAAACACGACGATCTTCGCTCCGTTTTCCGTCGTCTCATCGATCCATCTGCAGATCTGCTCCGTATTATACGCCGTATCCGCCACCCGGATATCCGGCGTCACGGCCGCCACTTTTATAAATCCATGTCTCATCGCCCTCTACCTGCTCCTTTTGATTATCTTTTTTAATTCTTCTACAGAATATCTGTACGCTGTATTGCAGAAATGGCACTTTACTTCTATGTCCTTCCCGTCGTCGATCATCTCCTGGATCTCTTTCCTTCCGATGCTGGCTACCGCCTGCTCCACATGTTTTCGGGAACAGTTGCAGTAGAATTCTGCCGGCATCGCGTCCGTCGTCACAAGGCCCAGATCCCCAAGCAGCCTCTCGAGAAGCTTCTCCGGAGTATATCCCTGATCCAAAAGGGCCGTCACGGAAGGGACCTTCTTTAAATTTTCCTCGAGCTGTGCGATCGTCTTTTCCTCCGCGAACGGCATCAGCTGAATAATAAATCCTCCCGCGCAGCGCACCGTATTGTTCTTTTCCATCAGCACGCCCAGACCTACAGAGGACGGAACCTGCTCGGAATTTGCAAAGTAATATGTGAGATCCTCAGCGATCTCGCTGCTGACCAGAGTAGTCTGGCCCACGTAAGGCTCCTTCAGCCCCATATCTTTCATCACATAGAGAAGGCCGGCTCCGACCGCGCCTCCCACGTCCAGCTTTCCATTCTTCGGGGGCAGCATGACGTCCGGGTGATTCACATATCCCTTAACCCGTCCCTGACTGTCCGCCGTCACCGTGATTCCCTCAATCGGCCCGTTTCCCCTGATCTGCAGGGTCAGAACGTCGGTTTCATTCTTCATCATGCTTCCCATCATCGCTCCGGCGGTCAAAAGCCTTCCCAGGGCCGCCGTCGCCACAGGGCTTGTCTCATGGCGTCTTCTGGCTTCCTCCACAAGTCCCCGCGTCGTCGCGGCGAACGCCCGTATCTGGCTGTCCGCTGCGGTTGCTCTTACGATATAATCATTCATCTGAGGTTCCATCCTTTCTTTCCCTGCTCTCTTGCCACCACGCAGATTCTCCCGCTCTTCTCATCGGGTACTTTCCCTGTGTAGGCGTCGTATGCTTCCAGAAAGACGAGGCCCGCGTCTTCCACAAGTTTTTGCATCTGTCTGAGATCATAGGCGCGCTGAAAATGCGTCTCCTGATATTTCCGGTAAAGGCCAGGCTGCCCGAATTCCCTCACGAACAGAGTCAGTTCGTATTCGTTCATCTTCTCTTCTTCGTAATAGTAGTTTTCCCAGATAAAACTGCAGTCCTCCCGATCCTCCGCAATCGTCCGGTCGCCCAGCGTTTCCCGGTATTTATACACCGTATTAAAATCAAAGATAAAAATCCCTCCCGGATCCAGATAGTTGTTTACCAGCCGGAACACTTTCAGGAGTTCCTCCTCATCCGTAATATAGTTGACGGAATCGCAGACGGACAACACCGCCCGCACCGTTCCGTAAAGTTCAAATTTCCGCATATCCTGATTTAAATAAAGTATATCCAGTCCTTCGGAATTTTCCAATGCAATTTGGAGCATTTCAACACTGCTGTCAATAC
>CANRMH010000047.1 GCA_947631695.1 uncultured Lachnospiraceae bacterium
TTCTTAAAGGAGCGGAATATGAGAAAGTATATCAAGTGGGGAGCGATTTCCCTGATTTTGTTTGTCATATGTTTTGCATATGCGCATATCTACAAAATGCATCCGGTGTTTGATACGGATGTGGACGCCGGTTTATATATCGGGACTCCGGTGGGAGAGGAAGCGGAATACTCCCAGACATTCACATGCGAGGAGCAGTTTCTGGACGGGGTCGCGCTTAAATTCGGAACAACGGGGGAGGAATTGGACAAGGTCAGCGTGGTCTACTCTATTTCGGATCAGAGCGGCAGGGAAGTCGGAAGCGGCGTCCTCCCGGGAAAGAAACTGGCGAATAACAAATACAACAAGATGAAGGTTGAACGCATTGAAAATGCGAAAGGGGAAACTTATACGTTTCGCTGCCACGTGGAAAACGACGACGAGGCGAATGGGATCAGCATTTACCAGGAAGGGGAACATCTGGTGATGAAGTATTTTGCGTTTCGGTTTGATTTTGAAACGCTGGTGATCGCGTGCAGCTTTTGCGTGTATGTCATTGTATTTATGAAAATTTTATTTAAATTATTCAGAGAATAGAGGGATAAAAATGGATGCGACAATTGTAATTCCCACCAAAAACGCGGGACGGATCCTGGACAGGACGCTCGGCATGGTGTTCCGCCAGAAAACCCGGTTTGCCTATGAAGTGATCTGCGTGGATTCCGGATCGTCCGACGGGACGCTCGATACGATCCGAAAATATCCGTGCCGGCTGGAGCAGATCCCCGCCGAGGAGTTCGGACACGGGAAGACCAGAAATTACGGGGCTTCCAAAGGAAGCGGGGAGTTTATCGTGTTCATTACGCAGGATGCGGCCCCCGCCAGCGAGACATGGCTGGAAAACCTTATTCTTGGAATGAAGCTGGACCCGGAGATCGCCGGCGGGTTTGGGATCCATTATCCCTATGAGGACTGCAACGCGCTGGACAGGGTGGATCTGGTCCGGCATTTTCAGAATTTTGGGACGGAAACCAGGATTTTTTATATTGACGATGAGGAAAAATATAAGAATGACAATGGGTACATGCAGTACCTCGCATTCTTTTCGGACAATAATGCGTGCGTGAGGAGAAGCGTGTGGGAAAAATATCCTTATCCGGAGGTCGATTTTGCGGAGGATCAGATCTGGATGCGTCAGATGCTGGAAAAAGGATATAAAAAAGTTTACTGCCCGAATGCTCCGGTCTATCATTCGCATAATTTTAAGATCAGTACATTTTATCAGAGATATTTTGATGAATTTAAGGGACTCTATAACGTCTATCAGTATGTGATCGCGGACAGCTGGTTTAAGCTCCCGGTTCTCTGGGCGAAGCATGTCCGCCGGGATATTGCCAACATCCGTTCCCAGCCGATGAAAAAGAAGGAGAAGCTTTACTGGATCATCTATTCTGCGGCGCGGAATTACTGCCGTTACTACGGCGGGTATAAGGGAGGCATGTGGCATACCTACTCTCCGGCGAAACAGAAGCGCGTGGAGAGAAGAATTTCACAGCAATATCGGCAAAGGAAGGCATAGAGATGAATCGGGTAAAAGAATTGGTGAAACGCGTACTAAGACATTTTCATATATTGCCTTCTCCGTCCGCGCCTGAGGCGCAGGCGGAGAAGCCGGGGGAAAAAACGACGCCCGATTTCAATATCACGACGAGGAAGAAACCGGTGATCATTGCAAAACCAGGGAGGTACAGACCGGAACTGGACGATGGGCAGGCGCCGAAATTCGCCTTTCAGGTTCACGCCTTTTTTCCCGAGGTGATGGATGAGATCGCGGAGATCCTGAATGCGATGCCATACGCGTACGACTGCTATGTGTCCACGGACACGGAGGAGAAGAAGAGGGAGATAGAAACTCTGCTGAAGGAAAACTGCCGTCCGCATGGTCTTCAGGTGGATGTGATGGAAAACCGGGGACGGGACGTCGGGCCGTTCCTGCAGCAGATGCGGCCGGTAATCGAAAAATACGAATATATCGCGCATCTGCACACGAAGAAATCCAAACATACGGATTTCGGAGACGACTGGAGGCATTTCCTCTATCGGAACGTATTCGGAAACAGAGACTATATGCTCGCGGTATTTGACCGCTTTGAGGAGAATGAAACTCTCGGGGTCGTTGTTCCGGAGGTGTATCCCATCGTGCGGGAGCTGATGGCCTGGGACAATACGAAGGAGGACGTGAGGTCGGTGCTTGGAAGAATGAGGCTGTCCTGTGAACTCCCGGACGTGCCGATGTGTCCCGTGGGGGATATTTTCTGGGCCAGGACGAAAGCGGTGAAAAAGCTGTTTGACTTGGGTTACACGCAGCGGGATTTCCAGGAGGAAGCCGGACAGCTCAACTATACGCTGGCCCATGTCATGGAGAGGATTTGGTGTTATCTGGCGCAGGCCCAGGGGTATGATTATGACGTCTGTATCAATGCAATGCCCTGCGAAGAAAGTAAGATAAAATATAAGAAACGAATATGTTTCTATTCGATGCTTGAGAGGCCGGACCAAACACAAATTTTTATGATCCGAAAGATAAAGGAAGCCGTATCGAAGCTAGTCTTGCTGATTCCGGCGTCGGACTCCTGTCCGGACGAACTGAGAGCGGAGGCGGACGAGGTGGTCTTCTGCGGGAACGCAGGGACCAATCTTGAGATGTGGGCTGACGCAGTTATGCAGAGGGAGAGAGAGCTTCCTCAGTACGAGGAGATCGTTCTTGCGGACGATTCCCTGATCGGGCCTCTCTGTGATCTGAAAGCCGCCCTGCACTGCATGCGTCCCGAACCGGATGAGCTGACGGGCGTATTCGGGACAAAGCTTTCGCGGGCCGGCTTTGGCTTGATCGGACTTCGCGGAAAGCGGACGGCGAAAGAACTTTCCATGCTGCTTCGCGGGGATCCGGTAATCGAGCGGCCGTATGTGGCGGAAAGCGCATATATCGGCGAGTGGCTGTTTACAGAGGATCCGGTGGACGAGCTGGCGTACGATTTCGTGGTCTTGAACGCTCCGTTTATTAAAAAGGAAAGTATGAGGCACATCCGGCCAAACGAACGGATATTGCTGAATGAATATATGGAACAGACAGGCCTGAGCAAAGATCCGGGCTTTAGGATGGAATAAGGAGAACAGGTATGAACAGAGCAAAAGACTTTATCAAACGAGGCGTGAGATTCGTAAAGCGCAGGGGGATCCGGGGCGTCATGGAGAAAGCGAACGTGGTGACTCCGAAGAACGAGATCATTAACAATCTCCATTACGTTATGGATCAGACGGTCATCCCTCTGGATGAGAAGGCGTACGAGGAACACAGAAAGGATGAGATCAGGCTGCTGAACTGGGTGATCCCCGAAATGGGAAAAGGATCCGGGGGACACACGACCATCTTCCGGATGGTGTCCTATCTGGAAAACATGGGATATCACAGCCGGATCTATCTGTATCTGACGCCGAACTATCGAAATAATGAGGATGTGGTCAGATTTGTAAGGGAGTATTTTCCGCTGCTGGATCACAGGGTGGAGCTGTTCTGGGACGTCTCGCTGATGACTTATGCGCATGCGACGTTTGCCACTTCCTGGGAAACCGCGTACTTTGTGCGCAGGTTCCAGAATACGTCCGCGCGCTGCTATTTTGTGCAGGATTTTGAACCGTATTTCTTTGCCAACGGCTCGTTTTATCACATGGCTGAAAATACGTACCGCTTCGGACTTTACGGGATTACCGCAGGGGACTGGCTGAAGGACAAACTGCGGGACGAGTACGGAATGTGGACGAGAAGCTTTGGCTTTTCCTATGACAAATCCGTCTACCGGCCCGTGGAGCATAAAGAGCTGACAAAGAAGATCTTTTTTTACGCGAGGCCCTATACGCCGCGCCGAGATTTTGAGATCGGACTTCTTGCGCTGGCCGAGGTGTGCAGGCGGATGCCGGAGATTACCGTGGTGTTTGCCGGAGAGGATCTGAGCAATTATGTGATCCCGTTTCCGCATGAGAATCACGGGATCGTTACGGTGCAGGAACTGGCGGAATTTTACACCCGCTGCGATATGTGCCTGGTAGTCTCCGGCACAAATCTTTCGCTGCTTCCGCTGGAAATTATGGGGACAAATTCCGTGGCGATCTGCTCCAGGGGAGAGAACAGCTCCTGGCTGATCAACGAGGAGAATGCGGTTTTGGTAAATTATGATCCGGTGGAGATCGCCGAGACGATCCAGGATTATTACCGCCATCCGGAGAAACTGGACGAGATACGGAGGAAAGGCCTGGAATTTGCGCAGAAGACGTCCTGGGAAAAAGAGGCGCGGAAAATAAAGGAAGCACTTGCGGAACTGTTGAGTGATGAGGTATGATTTCAGAGGAAGGGAGCGTATTGATAGATGAAAGTTTTAGTCACAGGCGTAAAGGGACAGCTGGGATACGACATGGCAAATGAGCTTGTCCGCCGCGGACACACGGTTATCGGGACAGATGTGGAGGAAATGGATATCACAGACGCGGCGCAGGTGGAAAAGTTCATGACGGAAAACGTGACGGACGCGGTGATCCACTGCGCGGCGTACACGGCGGTAGACGCGGCGGAGGACAATGAGGAGATTTGCCGCAGGATTAACGCCGAAGGCACAAAAAATATTGCCGAGATGTGCAAAAAGCTGGATCAGAAAATGATATATATCAGTACGGATTACGTGTTCGACGGGAGCGGGGAACGCCCCTGGGATCCCGACGACGAACGGTCTCCCCTGAATGTGTACGGACAGACCAAATACGAGGGCGAACTGGCGGTCGAGAGAAATCTGGACAAATATTTTATTGTAAGGATCGCATGGGTATTTGGCGTCAACGGAAAAAATTTTGTAAAAACCATGCTGAATCTCGGGAGAACGCATGAGGAACTGAATGTGGTGAACGATCAGATCGGCTCCCCCACCTACACCTATGATCTGGCGAAACTTCTGGCGGATATGGTGGAGACGGAAAAGTACGGAAGATACCATGCAACGAACGAGGGACGATGCAGCTGGTATGAGTTCGCGTGTGAAATTTTTAAAACCGCAGGCGTGGATGTAAGGGTCAATCCGGTGTCCAGCGATCAGTTTCCCGCGAAGGCAAAACGGCCGCACAACAGCAGAATGGATACGGGGAAGCTTGCCGGGAACGGCTTTCAGCCGCTTCCTTCCTGGCAGGACGCATTGAAACGTTATATACGGCAGATACAGGGAACAGATCCCGGTGAGGGAAACCTCAGGGAGACAGAATAAAATGGAGGCAGGGGTATGAACAAGATAATAAGCAGGACAGCAGTTCTTTTCGGATGTCTTCTGACTTTTGCATGCAGCGTTTCCGCAGCGGCGCGAAGCGGGCAGGAGACGGAAGATCAAGGGCAAAACGGGCCGGCGATCGAGGCGGTTCGGGTCAATACGGAAGAAGGTACATTTGAAGTACGGATCAGCGGCGTGGAGAATGATAAAGAGATCCGCCGTGTTATGGTGCCGACATGGAGTCTGGAAGGCGGACAGGACGATCTCATATGGTATCCGGCGGTGAGGAATTCAAACGGTGTATACAGCGTTTCCGTGGATATCCGGGATCATGCGTATTCCTGCGGGATCTATCAGTCCGACGTATATATCACCGACATGAGCGGTTACCAGTATTTCACGGGAGGAATACAGACGGATATGGAACTGCAGAAGGGCAGTTTCCATATTGAGAAAAAGGAGGATGGCTGCCTGGCGTACCTGACGGGAGTGAGCGTGCCGGGAGGCGTCAGGAACGTATATTTCCCGACATGGAGCGAAGCGTCCGGGCAGGACGATATTGTGTGGCATCAGGCCAAGTACAGGAACGGAGCGTACGTGTGCGACATCTCCGTGAGCGATCATAAGGGGCTGGGCCGCTATGAGGTGCATGCGTATGTGACGCTTCAGAACGGACGGCAGGTTTTCCTGGATAAAACGACTTTTGAACTTCCGCAGCCTTCGGCCGGGAAGCTGGAGGTAAGGAACGTATCGAGGGAGGCGGGTACCTTCCGCGCTGTGGTTTCAGGCGTGGAACATCCCGAGATGATACGTACGGTGTATATTCCGGTGTGGGGGAATAAGGAACAGAAAGATATTATATGGTATCCGGCTTCGAGGGATGAAAACGGAGAATATTTCGCGGATGTCAGCGTCCGGAACCACAATTATATCTGCTGGGATTACAATGTGCATGCTTACATAGAAGACATTACCGGACAGAAGACGTTTATCGGGAAGACGACCTGCAGGCTGTCGCCGGAATACGGGGAGATTTCTGTTTCGGACAGGGACGGAAAGGAATCCGTCTATCATATTGAGGTCCGCGGCCTGGACGTCCCGACAAAGGAGGCGGAGGTTTGCTTTGCCGTCTGGGGTGAGAAGGACGGACAGAATGATATTCAGTGGCTGGATGCAAAGATCGATGCAAACGGGAACTATCAGTGCGACCTGCCTGTCCGCGGACACGGAGAGCTGGGGAATTACCAGGTTCATGTATACGCCCGGATGGCGAACGGCTTCATGCAGTATGTGGACGCCAGAACCTTTCAGGTCTATAATATTCCGGAGATCGGGGAGATCCGGGTGACGGAAACAGACGGACATGCGGGAACCTTCCGCGTAACGGTTACGGGCGTAAAAGCTTTGTCCGGCGTGGATAAAGTGCAGATTCCGGTGTGGGTTCTTGCGGATCAGAGCGATATTCGCTGGTATGAGGCGACGAGGCAGTCGGAGGGCGTTTACACAACTGTGGTAAACGTCACAAACCACCAGTATCATTTTGGAAAATTCAACATTCATGTGTACGTTACCGCGGGAAACGGCGTCTTTTCCTACGCCGGCCAGACGACTGCGGTAATGGATGCGGTGAACTACGTATATAGCCTGTATAAAAATGAATATCAGCGGGAGATCGTGATCAAGGGCCTTCCTGATTCCGTGACAAAGGTGAGGTTCCCCACATGGAGCGTCACGGCGGGACAGGATGATATTGTGTGGTATGTGGGGACAAAACAGCCGGGAGGCGCATGGAACGCGATCGTGGATACGGTTAACCACAACAGCGCCGGGGTCTATGATACGCATGTGTATGCAACCAGCGGCGGCCGCGAGTCTTACGTGGGGCAGACCTCATATTCACTGGAATGGAAATCAAGAGAATTGAGGCTCATGGAGGCAAAGGCGAATCTGTATTCCAGCCGCACTCCCTATCTGATCCTGGTGGATCGGAACGCGCGGACCGTTACCGTATTTCAGGGATGGCAGGGGAACTGGAGGAGTATCCGCCGATGGAGCTGCACGGTCGGCGCTCCCGGTACGCCAACCGTAACGGGAGTCTTCCGCGTGGGAAGCCGGGGATATTATTTCGACTCCGGAATTTACAGATGTTACTGGTGGACGCAGTTCTATGGGGATTACCTGTTCCATTCCGTACTGTATACGCACGGGGGAACCCTTGCGGACGGACGCCTCGGGATGGCGTTGTCCCATGGCTGCGTCAGGCTTCAGATCGAAAATGCAAAGTGGATTTATGATACGATTCCATCCGGTACTACAGTAGTTGTGTATTAAGGAGGAGAAAAGTTTATGGTACGAAAAAGCAGAAGACGGATACTTTTGGCTTTCTGTCTGTGTTTCAGCGTGATTTTTGGAACCGGAACCCGGGCAATGGCCGATTTTCCTGTGGAAGAAACGTCAGAGACGGCCGCCGTGCAGGAGGAAGGTGCGAAAGTCGTCAATTTTAATACCAAAGGCGCCGCCGTGACAAATTTCATAATGGAAGGGAACGGAGATATGGGATATCTGTGGGGCGGCTGCGCCGCGGACGCCGCCTATCTCGGGATGGTCGGAGATCAGGTCCGCTTCATGATCAGTGGCGTCATCGGACTGGTCAATAAGTCGGACGTGGAAGTGCTGGATCTTGCCACGGTTTCGACGTTAAGCAGCTATACGGTGTCAGACGGAAGGCTCATACATAGCATATCGACAGACGTAAGGGGAAGCGGCCCCGCGTTTTCCATGGATAACGGCCCTGCGCCGTCCTGTCTGGAGGAAGGCAGGAAGTATTACGGCTATGACGGACATTATTTTTATACCACGGAAAATTACGCGGCCATGATCTCGGACTATCAGAACAGGACGCGCGCGCACGCGGTGAACCCGGATGCTCCGTATTATAATTATTTTCAGTATCTTCCGCTCAGGAGCGTGACTTCCTATACGGGGGACGAGCTGTCGGCTATGATAAGGGCGTCGTCGTCCGCTTACGGGGAGACTCTTATGACGAACCTCGGAGGAACCTTTGTGCAGGAACAGAACCGCTATGGGGTCAACGCGCTTTTGATGGCGGGCGTCTCCGCCAACGAGAGCGGCTGGGGGACCAGCTGGATCGCGAAGAACAAAAATAATTTATTCGGGCTGAACGCAGTGGATACTTCGCCGGGCGAGAGCGCGGATACGTTTGAGAGCGTGGAAGCGTGTGTGAAAGAGTACGCGGATATCTGGATGTCGAAGGGGTACCTGAATCCTTCCGATTGGAGGTATTACGGAGGATTTTTCGGAAATAAGGCCAGCGGCATGAATGTGAAATACGCGTCGGATCCCTACTGGGGCGAGAAAGCGGCCGGCGTCGTGTGGGGACTGGACAGAAAAGGCGGCGAAAAGGATCGCGATAAATATGTGATCGGAATCAAGGGAGGCGTCGGCCAGCCGGAAAATCTCCCGGTGAACGTCAGAGCAGAGAGTACGACGGAAAGCGGCGTGCTGTATCAGACGTCGGAATGCCAGGACGTCGCCGTGCTGATCCTGGATTCAGATCCGCAGAACAACTTCTACAGGATCCAGAGCGATCCGGTGCTGAAAGCGGATCGCTCGGGGATCGATGCGGGTACGGGAGAATATAACTTTGACGCCATGTACGGCTACATCAGCGCCGATTATGTGCGGATCGTGTCGTCGGCCGGCGGCTGGCCGTTCCCGGATGTCTATAACGACTGGTACTATGATGCGGTGGAGTACGTCTATCAGAAGGGCATTATGACCGGGATGAACAAGTGGCAGTTCGGGACGACAGAAACGCTGAGCCGGGCGCAGTTTGCCACTTCCCTGTACAGGATGGCCCAGGCGGGGGAAGTTCCGTATATAGCGAGATTTCCGGATGTTCCGGACGGACAGTTCTACACGCAGCCGGTACTCTGGGCGAGCAGCCTGGGAGTGGACATCATACGCGGTTATGACGAGGGATATTTCGGGCCGGGAAATCCGGTTACGAGGGAAGAGGTCGCCGTTATGCTGTTCCGGTATGCGAAGTATAAGGGATATCAGCTGCCTGCCGGAGCGGATCTGTCTGCATTTCCGGACGTGATGGACGTCACATATTACGCAGTGGATGCGATATCCTGGGCGGTAGCCGACGGGATCATTCAGGGGGATGGAGATAAACTGAATCCCCAGGGGGGAGCAAACAGGGCGGCCTGTGCGGTGATGCTCCGGCGTTTCATGGAAAAGTATCAACCATAGAGGATTGGGAAGGGATCACACATGAAAAAAACGATCCAGATTTTGCTGGCGTCGCTGGCAGGCAGCTTGTTGAGCTGCCTGCCAGCGGCAGCTTCTTATCAGGGGAATATAGCGGATGAAGAGAGGGCGGGCGTAACCTCTCTTCAGGAGGAAGGGTCAGAGGACCATCTGTGGCAGGATGGGATCGGCGCGCTGGCGGGCAAGGACTGCGACAGTCAGTTCCGGTTCTACTATCAGTCCGATATGAGGGCCGGCCAATGGCATTACGAGTCCGCGATTTATGTTTTGAATAAGAACGGGGAATTCTGGCAGCTGGCCCCTGAAAAAAAGAAGCGAGGGGATAATATTGCGAAGTACGATACCGGATATGTCTGCGAACTGGGGGAAGAACACTTCTATGAATACCTGCTGGACAAAGAGGGGAATCTGACGTCCGGCGGAAGGACGATCGCGCAGCGCGTGCAGGCGTTTGATTACCGGTATGCCCTGGACGATGCGGGGACGCTTTGTGATCTGAAAAACGGGACTTCGGAGAAGATAAGCGGAGTGAAATCCTGGAGCAGGGTGCTGGAAGATGTGGACCAGTCTCAGGAAATAAGGAGCTATGTGGGTACCGCGGTTCTGAAAAATGACGGAAGCCTCTGGTACCGTCAGGACGTAGCGGACAGCGCGCAGGCCAATGCTTTTGAGAAGATAGCGGATCATGTATCGATGATCAACGAGGTGGCATACCTGCAGGATGACGGGAAAATTTATTCCTATCATGAGCCGGCTTCGCCGATGCGGACGGACGCGCTTGCGATGAATGGATGCGGATGCCTGACCGGGGACGGTTTTTACCTGTTCTGGATCGATATGGACGAGGGCAGTCATTTTGTAAAGAAGATCTGTGATTTTGAGATTCAGAGCGTCTGGATCTTTGATACATTTCCGGACAGTTCCACATATGCGGTTGCGCTGGATACACAGAACCGTCTGTGGAAGGTGGACACCGAACAGGAGCTGATCTCAGGAAACAGATACGGCGCTGTGACCGAATTCGGCGGCGCTTCCCTTCTCTGCAGCGATTATGAAGGGATCACAGCCGCATGGGAGGAGGCGGAGGGATCGCCGGAGGCCTTCTATTATATGGACGGCGCCGGCAATTACTATAATTTTGCGGGAAGCCAGGTGACGTTTGATTATCTTTCCGGGCATAACAATATAGAATTGAACTATGAACTGCGGCCGGATGAAAAAATCTGCCGCGAGGGACAGCCGGTTCTTCAGCACGCCGTGCAGAAATTCGAGGGATACAGTTACGGGGAGCTGGGGGAATATGCGATTACCGCGGACGGGATCGTGTGGAAGCTGGATGGCTCCGGCGCGGAAAAAGTGCTGGATTTCGGAGCGGATCCTCTGATGCAGTTTAAGGATATGTCCGAAGGCGGCTGGTATTATGATTCGGTTGCCTATGTGTATGACAAAAAAATCATAAAGGGGCTGGATGATTTCCATTTCGGACCGGAAGAACCCCTGTCCAGAGCCCAGTTTGCCATGATACTTTACCGGATGGCGGGAAGCCCTGAGGTAGAATATTCCAACAGGTTCCCCGACGTGCCGGAGAAAGCGTTCTACACGGATGCGGTCCTGTGGGCCGCGGCCGAGGATGTGAAGGTGATCAAAGGCTATGACGAAGGCTATTTTGCGCCGACAGTTTCGATTACCCGGGAACAGATAGCGACGATGCTGTACCGGTACGCCGGATATAAGCGGCTGAACGTATCGGAGGAAAAGGAACTTGGCGGATTTCCGGACGCGGGGGAGGTCGGCGGATTTGCCGTGGAAGCTATGCGGTGGACGGCCGGAACCGGGATCATTTCCGGGCTGGAGAGCGGAGTTTTGGCCCCGAAGGGACTGGCGAGCCGGGCGCAGTGCGCCGCAATTATCCAGAGATTTTTGGAGAAATATCCGGAAGAACTGCAGCTGGAAGAGGATTCCTACATTCCGGGGGAAATCCTGGTGATGTACAGGGACAGCGTCCCGGAGGCGGCGCGCGTCCGGGGAATGTCCGGGGAGGAAGGAAGCGCGACCATTCTCTCCGACGGGGAGGATCCGATTGCGCTTGTGGAACTTC
This sequence comes from uncultured Lachnospiraceae bacterium, assembly GCA_947631695.1. GTDB lineage: Bacteria > Bacillota > Clostridia > Lachnospirales > Lachnospiraceae > Claveliimonas. Next base: position 11,680 of record CANRMH010000047.1, read on the forward strand.
CCGGGGACGTCAGTGTAGAGCAGGCGATAGAGGAATACAGGCAGGTCGACAGGGTTCTTGCCGTGACTCCAAATTACAGGATGAAATTATGCGGGACGGATCTGGATGATCCGCGTCTGTCGGAACAATATTACCTGCCGCAGACGGCCGCCGTGGACGCGTGGGAGT
>CANRMH010000048.1 GCA_947631695.1 uncultured Lachnospiraceae bacterium
CAAAAGAGAATGCCGGCTTTATCAGCCGCCTGGCGTATATCTATGAGTATAAGCAGGATCATCCCAAAATAAAAGGACGCAAAGAGTTGGTTCATATCTATTACTTCAGCGGACTGTATGAGGGAAGCAGCGGAGTACAGAGATTCTGGGAAGAAGTAGAGAAGTTCATCGAACGGAATTATGATCAGGAGGAACTGAAGCAGGTATTTATAAGCGGAGATGGAGGAAGCTGGATCAGAAGTGCAACAACCTATATAGATCGGAGTCTGTATTGCATAGATAAATATCATATGACAAAATATATCAACGCAGCCGCGAACCAGATGCTGGATGAGGCAGAGACAGCAAAAGCGGAACTATACCGCCTGATCTATAAAAAACAGCGTGTGAAGTTCAAAAGATACACGGAAGAAATGCTTGCATCAGCAAACAAACCGGAACCGATCCGGGAGTTACAAAGATATGCGCTTGGGAACTGGAGCGCAGTCATGCGGAGTTATCATGATAAACGGCTGAATGGATGCAGCGCAGAAGGTCATGTAAGCCATGTCCTCTCCGGACGTTTAAGTTCCCGGCCGATGGGGTGGAGCCAGAAGGGAGCCGACCGGATGAGCAAACTCAGATGTTATGAACGCAATCATGGGAGGGAGAAGATCATAGAACTGGTACGTTACAGCCGGGAACAGAGGAAACTGAAACGAACAGGAACCGATGATGTTTGTGTAAAAGAGCAATCCCTGCAGGAAATCCTGGCGGAACACTATGACCAGAGTCGGTCCTATATCGACCGGATCCAGGCGACCATACCCGGTTTAACATGCAGGAAAACGGCAAGTATACGAATGCAATTAAAACTGTTCTAAAAAGGTGCCAAAAGGCACAGGAAAAACCTTATCTGCTTGATTATAACAAGATCTGCGGTCTGGCACCCTGTCAAGGATGCAGAAGCACTTGTCTTGTCCTTGACAGGGAGTCAGGGGCAGATATCATCTGAAAAGCAGTAAGGCTATATAAGCGATCCTAAAAACAGGTCGTTGACGCTTGCGTGATTATATAATACACTATGGGAAAGCAGTGCAAAATCTATCATATCTTAGAGACTCTCTAATCTTTCCCAACTGACAGTAAGTTTACACTATCACGCCTTCAAAAAAAATTGACATTTTCTCTGTTCCCGCATATAATGAAAATCAGAAAAAGGCACTGCGACAAGCGGTTCGCCACAGATCAGATCATCATTTTTCGAACGACCGTTCACTGGGTAGAGTAGCGGTCGTTGCTCTTTACTATGATCGTAACGGTGAATTTACCGATATGTAATGTAAGTCGCATAAGCCTCACCCCCTTTTCGAGGGAATTGGCCAACCGCCTGCCGCTTTGCAGTGCCTTCGTCCAACTAAGGACATTTTCGTTGTATCAGCGTATTTTATTTATGTCAATCTCTGCGTAAATAGAATTTACAGTGAATGAAATTTCAGTTCGCCGCCTTCTCCAGGAATCTCTGAATGATCGTTGCGCAGATCGCACGGCTGGTCGGATCCTGCGGATCCAGCGTTCTCGGAGCGTTTCCGTTGTCATTTCCGATGATGAGTCCCGCTTTCACCGCCCATCCCATCTCTGTCCGGAGTTTCGGATTCACCTTTCCCTGATCCGGAAATTGCGCCATATCGGAGGATTCCGTCAACTTATATCCCCTGTAGGACGCGTAGCGGTACATCATCGCCGCCATCTCCTCCCTGGTAATATTGTTTTCCGGGCCGAACATTCCTGTATCTTCATAGCCTTTGATGATCCCCACATTCCCGCTGCTCGCCCACTTCACCGCGTAGCGATAAAAGATTTGACTATTCCCGTAGTCTACGTCCGGGAAGTTCTTTACCTCCCCGTCCGGCGCAAGGTTCCCTGTCTCGCTGTCTCCTCCCGCCATCCGGTACAGGATCGTCGCAAACTGCGCGCGGTTTACTTCCTTATTGGGGTCGAAATACCCTGTCGGCTGTCCGCTGCCATCCTTCAGACCGGTCATGATCCCGTTTTCAGAGACAAACCCGACGGCGCTGCGAACCCATTCCTCCGATTCTTCCGTCACGTCCAGGAAGAGAACCGGCTGCTCCTTCTTCTCAAAGAACGCCTCGATCTCTGCATCCGCCTGTACATTCTTAAAAGTGTACTCCGCCACTGCTCCCACAGATGTTCCATTGACCTTTACATCCTGAATCTGATAGCCCTGATCCGGCTTCACGGTAAAGACTCTCGCGCCGCCCTTTACGACGGCTGTACGGCCGCTCGGGGTGATCGTTCCTCCCTCTCCGGCGCTCGCGTAGATCACAAACTGCTCGACCAATGCATCCAGACTCCAGAGCTGATCATCGTCTCCGTCCTTTGCCTCCGCCTGAACCAGCGGGCGAACCACCGCTCCCGCCGCAGGCTCCGAGCCTCTGCTCAGCACATATCCGCTCGCAGCGTTGACGATCTGGTAATATCCTTCCACGCCGCTCTCCTTCAATGTCCAGAGCTGCTTCTCATCTCCGGGCGTCTCCTCCCTCTGCACAAGGATGGAATTTTCCTTCGTATCCTGCGCGCTCAGCAGGTGATTGCTCTTGTTATTGCGGAAGCGGAAGAATCCGTCGCCGGCGTCCTCCAGGAACCACTGCTGGTCCGTGCCGCCGTTGTTCTCCCACTCGATCAGCTGCGTGCCGGATGCGGTATTTCCGCCGTCCACCGCCACAACGAGATTTTCATCCGCCTTGCTGGCGAGGTAGTAAAGGTCTTTTACACTCTCCTGCACGGCAACCGCATAGCTGCCCGTCTCCGTCACGCCGTCCCTTTCGACCTTCGCCGTGATCGTCGCCGTGCCGAAGCCGACCGCCGTCACCGCTCCTTTCTCGTCTACCTTTGCCACGTTCTCGTCGCTGCTCTCATAAGTGACCGCGTCCGCCGGAATCTCCCAGAAAGAGTCGTCGTCCAGTGCAGCTGTAAGCTCTGTCTTCACTTTCTCGCCGAGTTCCGTCTCGTCGAAGATTGCTTTTCCGGTCAGGGTCACTGTCTTCAGCTTCGGATCGATCTTCTCCGTCATGGAAAATGTCCTGCTGTCCTGAATGTCCTCGTCGGCGCTGCTCGTCGCAATCTGGATCGTATAGGTTCCCAGATCATAGTCAAATTTGCCGTCCATCCAGTAGGACAGCCCGTCCGTCTCAAGCGTCATCGTGACCGTCCTGGTCTCGCCCGCCTTCAGCGCGACTTTCTCAAAGCCCTCAAGCCGCTTCACCGGGCGATCCTTCGCCGCCGCGTCCGGGGATACCACATACATCTGGACAACCTCCTGCCCGTCGGTCTTCCCGGTATTCTTCACGTCCACGCTCACCTGGATCTCGTCCTTCGTCGTTGCCTGCGTCTTGTCGATCTTCATGTTGCTGTATGTAAAATCCGTATAGCTCAGCCCGTACCCGAACGGCCATGTCACATCGCCCGTGAAATACTGATAGGTGCGTCCGTTGCTGTCCTCGTTCGCACGGATGCTGTACACGCCGATGTCGTCCAGGTCATAGAGGCTCTGATACCAGCTGAATGTCAGCCGTGCGCTTGGGTTCTTCTCTCCGTACAGGATCCTGCCCAGAGCATTCCCCTGCGCCTGCCCGTTGTAGGTACTCCAGGTGATGGCCTTCACCTGATCCTTGAACGGTTCCACATTCATCTGACCCACAGCCTGGATGCAGACGACGGTATTCCCGTTCAGCTCTGCGCATTTCAGGATGCTCCCGGCCTGATTCCTCGGGAAATCCAGCGTCTCGCGGTCTCTCTCCTCCGCGGAGTCGCTGGCCGCGTTCCCCAGCGCGCCTTCCCCGTCGATCGTGCGGGTTCCCGCCACGACGATGACGGCGTCCGCGTCCCGGATCAGCTGCTCCTCCTGTGCGGAGAAACTAACATCCGACAGGCGGTAATTGAATGTGATATAGAGGTCGTGCGTACCGGAAACATTTCCGGTCACATCGGCCGTCGTGGCCTGGTAATCCTGCCAGCCGCTCGTATAAGCAGGCTCGGCCGTGGCGATCACCTGTCCGTCCGGCGCGTCCAGATGCAGTTCCACCGTGCTGGCGTACGCGTCGTTCTCTCCGCCCGCCGCCTGGACAGCAAAGCTCTTCAGCCCGGTGACGTCCACATTCTCATAGACCGCGTACGCCCCGGAATTGATATATCCAAAATTCTTCGCGCTGTTATTCTCCACCACGCACGCCTTATAGCTGTCCGCCGCAGAGGACGCAAGGGATTTCGACGACGTCCCGTACCCCAGCTCGAAACCTCTGACGTTCAGCAGGTAGCTCGCGACGTCTTTCACTCCATAGTGGTTGATATAGTCCACGGTGATATCAGATCCCGCTCTCTTCGCCGCCGCGCGGATCCCGTCGATCGGCGTGGATTTGTTTGCCTCGGACGGCGCCGCGCTGTAGTCGCCCTGGATACATCTCTGCGCCAGTTCTCCGACGACCACGATCTTTTTTCCGGCGGAAGTCAGCGGCAGGATATCGTCATTTTTCAGAAGCACGATGGCCTCGTCCGTCATATCCTCCGCGAGCTGCTTGTGTTCCTCGGACTCCACCTGATTCTCATAGGAGTACTCCTCGCCCGTGTAGGGTACGTCCTCCTTCGGATCAAATTCACCGGTACGCATACGCGCGGTAAACAGGCGGATCAGGGACTTGTCCAGTTCGTCTTCCGTCAGGATCCCCTGTTCGATCGCCTGCTTCACATTTACGTGGTACTGGTTCCCGCAGTTGATATCGCACCCCGCATGGATGGAAAGCCCGGTCGCCTCCACGGAATTTACCGGCCGGTCCATTCCCTCCGGCTGCCATTTGTGGTTCTTCCACACATCCTCGATCGCCCCGCAGTCGGACGTCACATATCCGTCGAACCCCCAGGTATTTCTCAGTATATCGGTTAAGATGAACCGGTTCGCCGCCATCGGCGTCCCATTCACTCGATTGTAGGAACTCATCACGGAAGCCACGTTCGTGTTCTCCACCACGTTCTTAAAGGTGTAGGAATAGTATTCCCTCAGATCCCGGTCGTCCAGCTCGGAGCTTCCGGTATGCCGGTTGTACTCGCTGTTGTTCGCCAGGAAATGCTTGAGGGTCGCGATGGTTTTCAGATACGTCTCGTCGTCCCCCCGCATCCCTTCCACGTAGCTCTCCCCCAGGATGGAGGTCAGGTAGGGATCCTCGCCGTAGCCTTCCTCCGCGCGTCCCCATCTGGGATCGCGAGCCAGATTGATCGTCGGCGACCAGTAGGAGAGCCCCTTTCCCCTGCCGTTGGAATAACCTCTCGCCTCGTCGCCGATGGCCGTTCCCATGGCCTTTACCAGCTCCGGATTCCATGTGGAGGCAATCCCAAGCCCGTGCGGAAAGGAGGTCGCCGCTCCTGATCTGGCCACCCCGTGCAGGCCCTCGCTCCAGTAGTTGTACTGCGCCACTCCCAGACGCGGAATCGCCGCGGCGCTGGTCGTGATCGTCTGAAGCGCTTTCTCGTCCAGCGTCATCCTGGAAACCAGATCCGCCGCGCGCTCTTCAAAGCTCAGTGACGTGTCCTGATAGGGAAGCAGATTCTCTGCCGTCGCGACGCTTTCCCTCTCCCCGGCGGACGAGCCGCCGGACGCGTACGCCGCACCGGGAATGCCGCCGAGCAGCAGGCCGCAAGCCAGCAAAGCCGCCAAAATTCTTTTCTTCATGTCATGTTCCACCTTTCTTTTTTATAAATATTTTTATAAATATATGAGATGCCATTTAATGACGATCTTCCAGTCCATGCTCCCAGTTATCAATACTCCCCATACTGTAGACTTCCACATAGCCAAGCTTCAGCGCTTCCTCCACCGCCGACTGGCTCCGCACTCCTTTCGTGCAGTAAAAAACCAATGTCCGGCTTTTATCCGGGCAGTCCGCCGGAAGCTTCTGCTCAAGCTCGTCCAGAGGAATGCAGATACTGTCCCTGATATAGCCCTCTTCCATGCGCTCCTTTTCGGATCTGACATCGATCAGGACGGCTCCCTTCTGCTGCATCTGCCAGGCGGTTTCACCCGATACCCGGTATTGCTTTGCCAGTTCCGTCTCCAGAACCTTCACATGCGCGTCGTCCGACGCTGCAAACAGGCTGCCTCCGTTGTAGCCGACGGCGCCGCCTTGCACTTCCGGAATCTCCGTAAGCTTGTTGCACTGCACACAGTCAGGCAAGGTCAGAAGGACACCTCCCTCGCACCAGGCGAAAAGCTGCTGTCCGTCCGACGCCGCGGATAAGACTCTGTATCCGGACAGATCATTCGGCTCCCCCTCCAGGTAATTGACGTCCCTCTCGCCCCATGCGCTTCCGGTGTCGGAAAAAAAGAATCCCATTCCTTCCTTCGTGGTTCCGTATGCCCAGAAATTCTTTCCGTCATAGACAAGTCCCTGGAATTTTACCGGCTTTTTATAGTACTCGCCGTAATTCAGCACCGTCCACCGATCGCCGTCCTCCGTCACGGCGATTTCCCCGGCGTCCGTCACCGCCATACAGCGGTCGTCCGACGCGTCCATGCCGGTCACGTTCCCGGACGCCGCCAGTGTGCAGGATTCCCATTTTCCTCCGCCGTCCGACGAAAAAATGTTCCCATCGCTCCCTCCGCTGTAAACGCGGTCCCGGAACACGCTGCAAGCTGTAAAATCCCCGGTAAATCCCGTATTTTCCTCGTGGAAAGAAAAACTTTCGTCCCCGGCCAGAACCGTCCCGCCGTTCCCGGCAATCCAGATCGTTTCGCCGTCGGTGCAGATATCGTTCAGATCTGCTTCACATTCCACATTCAGCTTTTCTGCGCTTCCGTCTGTTTGGATTTCCATGCACATCCCCTGTGTTCCGACGGCGAGAACTCCCATCTTCCAGGGAATCATTTTACGTATCTCAGCCTTTGATCCACCGTCCTGCCGTCCCTTTGGATCCGTGCTTCCGGAACATCCGGACAGCAGGACTGCCGCCGCACAGCACAGCGCAAATACGGCTCTCCATTTTTCCTTCATTCTCTCTTCCCCGCAAACATCAAAAAACTGTCTGTATTGTATCATAATCCCCTTCATTTTTCTACTATCCGCCTGCAAAATTCTTAAATGTAAAAACAGGATCTCGCCTGCAGGGAACAAAATTCCCTGTGAAAAAAAACAGAATGCGCGCTTTGCACATTCTGTTTTTTTTGATCCGTTCACACGTCTGTTATCTCACAATATTGTCCTCAAATCTCTTAAGGATCACCGCGCACTGGGCCCGGCTTGCTTTTCCCGTAGGATGCAGGTATCCCTGGTCTCCGGTAATGATTCCCCGTTCTACCGCCCATGCCATCTCTCCGTTTTCATTTGCGAACTCACTGACGTCGCCGTCATCAGGAAATTCGTCCAGCCCGGAAGTCGACTCTGTGTCATACATCTTATATTTCGCATAGCGATACATCATGACAGCCATCTGTTCGCGGTTGATCAGATCGGCGGGGCCGAACTTTCCTTTGTTTTTCTCATCCGTATACCCGGTAATGATCCCGGCGTCGCTCGCCCACATGACTGCTTTCAGATAGAACAGGCTGCTGTCGTTGGGGACGTCCTTGAACTTGTCCGTGTATTCCGCCTGAGGTTCTTTCTCCATCCGATAAAGGATCGTGGCGAACTGCGCGCGGCTTAAATCTCCTGCCGGGTCGAAAAACGCCCCGGAAATCCCTTCCATCAGTTTTCTGTCATACACATACTGCACATGATCCCTGTGCCAGTCTTTCTTATCCACATCCTCAAAGATTTCCTCTACCTGTTTTCCTTTTTCTCCCTGAACCGGCGGCTGGGAGATTTTGATATAGTTCATATTTATGGTGTCGTCCTGGGAATAGGCCTCCACTCTCAGATCTTCCCCTTCGCCGACCGCAACGCTGCCTTTTACCACCCTGTTCGCTCCCGCGCCGATATTCAGAGGCGTCTGGTTGGCCTTCACACTGTTCAGATATACATCGGGATTTGCGGAATTCCCCCAGATGTTCCCCATGCATACTTCCACGTCGTAGGTTCCCGGCTCCAGTTCAAACCGATATTTGATATAGCGGGGAGAGATATTGCTTTCTTTCTGATTATGCGAGTACCGGAATGTCGCGGTCTTGTCCTGTCCGTCCGACGTGTCCCATTCATTCGCCCACTGATACTCCGTATAGACGCCTTTCTCTCCGTGGCTGACCTCTTTGTCCTGCTCCCCGGCCACGAGACCCCACATGTATCCCGTCGTCCTGTCTATTCCATATATCTGATCCGTCGCTCCGTTGTGCGTTCCGAATCTGTCTCCCCGGCTCAGCGTATCCGGATTATGATCGCCGCAGTCCACAAAATAGGAGAGACTGGAATCCACCTCATCTTCACCGCGCTCCCGGACTGCTTCAAGAGAAAATTGATCCAGACAGATCGTGCCATCCAGTCCCGAAGCGTCGGCCTCGATCGTCAGAACTCCGTCGGCCAGCACCTCCACGCGCAGAACATTCTCCTGATAGGCGGACTGAAGGGACAGTTCCATCTCTTCTCCCTGCGCTCTCAGCACGGCCTTTCCGCCCGCATTTGTCTGATCCTGCGCTTTGCTGTACACGATCAGATTGTAGGTTCCTTTCGGAACGCCCACGATCGTCTGTCTGAGCGCTCCCTCCGACATAGCGGCGTAATAGCCTTCCAGACTGTCGGCTCCGGCGTTCTTTACCGCCGTACTCTTCCGGCTCGCCTTCCAGCCTCCGAGGTCTCCCGACCCGAAGCCGGCGTTTGTGATATAAGGATCGATATGCTCGCCGCTTCCTTCCAAGAAATATATCTCTACATCCTGGTCGCTGTCGATCTGATCCAATGTCAGTCTGTACAGCCCGTCCGCCGCCGTCATATCCTTCGTCCGGTCTTTTCCGTTTACCAGGATCTTCTCCACACCCTTAACCGGGAACATCGTGATTTCAGTGCTTTCCCCTGCCGCCGTCTCGTTCCGGTTGGCGACCGCGTATCCGCCCGCGGTGGTCCGGATATTGATCCGGTAAGTTTCCTGTACATCGGCAGGTTTGTCCAAAACCATCGGCGTGATCATAAATTTATCAAAATTCGGCGTATAATTGTCCAGCTCGTTGGTTCCCGGTTCGGACTGCGTGCCTCCCCACTTCACCTGCCAGCTGTCGTCGTTAAAGATCTTAAGCGTGTTTTTTCCCTGATTCAGTCTCACACGCACGGATTTCTCCTTAAACGTATCGTCCGAAGATGTATTGATAAAGAAGTATCTGTTCTCTTCCGTCACCTTTCCGGAAGGATCCGCAACCTGCACGGACGCGTACTTATCGATGATCTTGATGTTGTACGCATGGCTTCCGCAGATATCGTCGTTCGACTGAAAGATCTGAAGCTCATACACGCCGGCTTTCGGCGCGTCGTACGTAAACGAAAGATATCTGTTTTTATCGGAAGCCGCATTGGAATCGCCCTCATAGCCCGCGACATATTTTCCGCCGGAAGCCCCCTCACTTTCTTTCGTCTCAATGCCGGATCCCGCCGGGATGCAGTCTTCCGCCTCTATCAAGGTCGTTTTCCCATCCGCCAGCGCCTCCTCCGGAACTTTCTGAACTTTCAGATAGTCAAGCGCTATGTCCACGTCCGCGTCCGCATCCACGATGTTGATCCCTTTCTGGAGATAAATGGACGCGGCCGCCGTCCTCCATTCGCCCCCGGTATTCGAAACCGGTACGGACTTGCACAGAGAATCCAATACGGTCGTCGTATTTCCCACATAAATACCGGCTTTTCCCGCCTTCTCGGACTGATAGCGGAGGGAAAAATTATAGATCCCGCTCTCTTCCACAATTACGTTCCAGCGGATCCCGCCTCCTTTTGTCACCGGCGCGCCGGCCATTCCTGTAACATAACCGCTTCCCGAATATCCTCTCTTTTCCGTCTGCACGGCAGCCGTACTCTTCTCAAGATCGGACAGTGTATTGAAATCCGCCTGCTCTGCCTCATAGATGCGTGAAAAGAGCGGCAGATCCGCTCCATACGTCCCCGCGTAGGTAACGGTAAGCGCGTCGTGGATCACATCCGCATCCTCAAGGCTTGTCACCGTCACTTTGTGCGTACCCGCCTTCAGATCCGCGTATCTTGTATAGCAGTCCGTGATCGCCGTAAAAAGCGTGTTCTCCATGATCACTGCCTCTGCGGCGTCCCCGTCGATCTGATAGCTCTGCTTTACGTTCAGCGGCTTATGCGTATACATATCGCCTCGGTTGGAACCCGTACCGTTTCCATAAAGGAAATTCAGTCTGTATTTCCCGTCGGCGGGAACTTCGATCTCATACGTCAGCTTCGCATCCTTTTTATCCATCAGCACCGCGTATCCGTCTGAGAAATAATAGGTAGGATTGTAAGCCGCGCGTTCCTTAACAGTCAATCCCTCTATCTGCGCGGCCTCCGCCTCGTACACCGCCGAATATTCCGAAACCAGCGGATCGCCCGCGCTCTCATCTTCCCGCGCCTTTGAGACCGTCACATAGAAAGCGTCCGCATACTTTGCATTGGAAATAATGACTTCCACACTGCCGTCGTCCCGAATCGGGAAAACGCCGTCCAGCACCGTCGGCACATCGCTGACCGTGCCGGCATATCCGTTATAGGAGGCCTTTTGAACCGTAACATGTACCTTGTCTTCATTTTTGAAACTTGCGGTATCCCCGAGATGGCTGAGAAGCAGCTTCTGGGTTCCGTCCTCGCCGCCCATCAGCACGGAAGCGCTCTGCTTTTTGTCATCCAACGAGGCAACGCCATACAGGCGGTCATAATTGGTAGAGCTGGACACGTCGAGGGTCTGTCCGGACATATCCCCGTACCATTTATATACCCACCATGCGCCCGCGCCCTCGTTCGCATCGGAAGTCAGCCCGTTTAAGTTGTTTGCCTGCTGCCAGAACGGAAGGCAGCCATAGATCTTCTCATCCTCCAGACGTCCGATCCAGTTGACAAGAGTGCCGGGAACTCCGCAGTCTTTCATCTCCGCATATTCATTAATGACGATCTGCGGCATCTCCAGCTTCTCTTCGTGAGTCTGCAGCCATTTCGTCCAGTCAATCCCGTTCCAGATTCCCTTAAAATCATCCATGTGAGCGGACATATCGTTCAGATCCACTGTACCCAGTTCATGCCAGGTAACAATGTCCGGCATACAGTCATTGTCCGCACAGTACTGCATATAGCCCCGGAAATCCTTTCCATCCCCAAACTGAGCATTATACGCGCAGCTGTTCGGCCCGGCGATCGTCGCGTCCGGATCGCCCTCTTTAATCGCGTCATAGTACGCTTCCCACGCAATATTGAAGTCGGCCGCGCCGTTCACGGGTGTTCCCTCGTTGATTGGAATGTAAATGATCGCCGCGTCGATGTCCACCTTACCGAGTTCATCTTTTGGCGCCTTTGGCGTGCCGTGCTTTTCCTTCCATTCCTGTTTCCAGTTATAAACATACGGCGCTATCGTATTCTTCAGCACCTCGGAATAGTCCCTGTAATCCGCGGTTACGCCGAATACGCCATAGTAA
>CANRMH010000049.1 GCA_947631695.1 uncultured Lachnospiraceae bacterium
AGGCGAAGGCGTTTCTTGTGATCCGCAACGGGATGCGGAAACTGCTTCCCAACGAACTGCTGCTGGTGATTGCGATGGGATGGATTTTTGAGAGTTTTCTGCAGGGGATCACAGGGTTCGGCGTCCCGGTGGCCGTGGGAGCGCCGCTCCTGATCGGGATCGGGGTGCAGCCGCTGTGGGCGGTGGTGATCCCGCTGTTCGGCCAGGCGTGGGGCAATACGTTCGGCACGCTGGCGGCGGCGTGGGATTCCCTGGCAATGTCCGCGGGGCTGACAGCCGGAAGCGCGCAGTACTGGCAGACCGCGCTCTGGACAGCCGCATTCCTGTTCCTGTGGAACGCGATCACGGGCTTTGCGATCTGCTGGTTCTACGGCAGGGGAAAGGCAGTGAAAAAGGGACTTGCAGCGGTGCTGATCATGTCTGTGATCCAGGGCGGCGGCGAGCTGCTGCTGAGCCAGATCAACACCACCCTCTCCTGCTTCCTCCCGTCCTGCATCTCGCTGATCGTCCTGCTGTTCATCGGGCGGATGAAGATGTACAGGGATGAGTGGAGCGTGGAGGACAGCCGGATCATGAACCGGAAATTCGCGGAGAACGGCGCGGAGGAAGGGCCGAAGGACATGACGCTGATTCAGGCGTTCGTGCCGTACATTCTGCTGTCCGTGATCACACTGGCGGTGCTGCTGGTGAAGCCGGTCAATGAGCTGCTGGGCAGAGTATCCTTCGGACTGGCGTTCCCGGAGACATCGACGGGATACGGGTTTGTCAACGAGGCGTCCGCGAGCTTCTCGCCGTTTGCGCCCTTTACGCACGCGAGCATGTTCCTTCTGGTGTCTTCCCTGATCGGACTGGCGTACTATAAGCGGCGCGGATGGATCGGAGAAGGCGGGATCAAGAGGGTATTTGTCAGATCGGTTTCCATGACGATGCCCTCCGGCATTGCGGTGATCGGGCTGGTGATCATGTCCCGGATCATGAGCGGTACCGGACAGACGGTCGTGCTGGCAAACGGGATTGCGAAGATCCTCGGAAAGGGCTACGCGGTGCTTGCGCCGTTCGTCGGGCTTCTGGGAACCTTTATGACCGGGAGCAATATGAGTTCCAACATCCTGTTCGGGGACTTCCAGATGACGACGGCGAACCTCCTCGGGGTGAGCGCCCCGGCGGTTCTTGGCGCGCAGTCGGCGGGAGGAGCGATCGGGAGTGCGATCAGCCCGAGCAAGATTATCCTGGGGACGACCACGGCGGATATCCTCGGAAAAGAGGGCGAGGTCATGAAGAAGATTTTCGTGGTCACGGTTCCGGCGACGATCCTGATCGGCGCGGTCTTGTTCCTGATGGTGTGCATTTAGCGGGAAGCGGATAGGAGAAGGATATGGAGAAAAACAGTTTCTGGAGGACGAAGGCAGGCGGGCTTACGATCGCGTTCCTCGTGATCATGGCGGCCTTCGCGGTGATCGTGGCGGGGATTTACACATCCAGCGAGGTGGCCTGCACGGCCGGTTTCGTGATGATCGTCGCGGCGATGCTTTACTCTCCGGTGAGAACCTATATAATCAGGAGATAACTCCCGCCGCGGTCGGGGTGAGCGGCAAGCCTGCCCCAGCGGCGTTCATGGACAAAATAACGGTGAAAAGGGGGAAACGACGATGTGTTTGGCGGATATTACAGGAAGAATAGCGGCGGATCTGGAATATTTAAAACAATTTACGGCGACTCCGGGGAACGGCTGCACGAGGCTTCCCTTTACGAAGGAGGCCAGGGCGGCGGTCGATTTCCTGAAAAAGATCATGGCGGAAGCCGGACTTGAGGTGCGCGAGGACGCGGCGGGCAATGTCATCGGCGTGATGAAGGGCGAGGATGAGAACGCCCCCTGTGTGATGATGGGTTCCCACTATGATTCGGTGACGAACGGCGGGGACTTCGACGGGATTGCCGGGATCGTCTGCGCGGTCGAGGCGGCGAGGCAGCTGAAGGAAAAGAATATCAAATTAAAGCGCAATTTCGTGGTCGTGGGGTTCTGCGACGAGGAGGGCCTGCGGTTCGGTACCGGCTACTTCGGCTCCGGCGCGATGCTGGGCAACCGGGATGTGGAATACTGCAAACATTACCGGGATCAGGACGGGATTTCGATCTATGACGCGATGAAGGGCTACGGGCTCGACCCGGAGAAGATCGGGGACGCAAAATGGCCGGAGGGTTCCATCGGGAAATTCCTGGAGCTGCATATCGAGCAGGGGCCGGTGCTGGATGCGGAGAATATCGAACTGGGCCTGGTGGACTGCATCGTGGGGATCCAGAGGTACATGGTGACGGTACACGGGAGAGCCGACCACGCAGGGACGACGCCGATGGATATGCGCATGGACGCGGTGGATGCGGCGACGAAGGTCATATCGAAGATCGCGGACTGGGCAAGGGAGAAGGCGGACGGGACCGTGGCGACGACGGGCTATATCCACACGGTACCCGGAGGCATGAATATTGTGGCGGAGCAGGTGGATTTTACCGTGGACATCCGCTCCAGAAACAACGATAACATCAGCGACATCGCGAACAGGATCCGCGCGGCGCTCGACCGCGAGACGGCGCAGATGGGCGGAAGCTATGAGATCGACACCAAGCTGGTCATCACGCCGGTGATGCTCTCGGAGGAGATGCTTCAGATCATGGAGGATTGCTGCCGGGAGAAGGGGTACAGCTATAAGCGGCTGCCCAGCGGAGCCGGACACGACGCGCTGGAGATCGGCCAGGTCATCCCGACGGTGATGCTGTTTGTGCCGAGCAGGGACGGCAGGAGCCACTGCCCGGTGGAATTTACGAGATACAGCGATTTCGCGAGGGCTTCCGTGGTCATGACGGAGCTTGCCGAAAAGCTGCTTACGGCGTAGGATGAGAAGGGAGCAGGTATGGCGGGGCAATTACTGAGTCCGGTACATAAAAAAGAAAATCTCCGTTTTTTCAGAAGATACCTGGGCCTGACGCAGAAGGAATTTATCAGCCGTTTTTTGTCGGATGCGGAAGGGAATCCGGCCATGAGTATCGCCACCTTGTCGAATCTGGAATCAAAGGGAGGTTCCCGGTTGGGAGAGGTTGTTTTGACAGTATCTGAGGCTGTGGGGATGGATTCCATGATCTTTTCTATGGAACCTGAGAAATTTGCGGCGCAGATCGACCTTCTCCTGCCGGACGACGCGTATGCGGCCGGGAAGCGCGGAAATGTCCGGGATGGAACAACGAAGAGCAATGTAAGCAAAATTCTCTACCGCCTGACAATGTACTTTGCGGAGGAAATGTTTGAGGGACGGCTGAAAAAAGGAGATAAGACGGAGTCGGACCGGGAGCTGGCCGGGAAACTGGGCGTGGGGCGCGCGGCGATCCGGGAGGCGCTGAAGGTTCTGGACGTTCTGGGGATGATCGAGATCCATCCGGGACAGGGAACCTACATCAGCAGGAGCGAGGCAAATTTTTTCATCATTCCTCTCTCCTGGTCCCTGTTCCTGAATAACAGCCAGATTGAGGATATTCTGACGGTCAGGAATCTGCTGGAGGTGAAGGGAGCGGGTCTGGCCGCGTCCTTCACGGACAGTGAATACGACGGGAGGCTGCGTGAGATTTCCGCGCGGATCCAGACGGCATATGAACACCGCAATTACAGGGAATTTCTGGAAGAGGATCTGGAATTCCACAGCTGTATCGCCGGGTATTCGCGCAATACAGTGATCTACAGCATGAACCAGACGATCCGCAATCTGATGAAGCGCGTCAGCGGAACGGGAATGGTGGATGAGCGGCAGCTGGGCGAGATCTGCAGGGAACATCAAAAAATCTGCGAGAGGATCCTTGACGGGGATGTGGACGGCGCGCAGGACGCGATGCGGGAGCATCTGGAGAATTCCAGGAAGCGATATAATTACAGGTAGGGAAAGCAGTAAAAAACTATTCCGATGTGGAAGAGACGAATCAGGAACTGAAATGATGAAGCATGATAGCGGGGGAGCCTGTAACTTTGAAATGACTGTAATATAAAAAGAAAGTTGTCACACCGGCTGATATTTGCCAGGTGATAGCTTTCTTTTTTTGTCTCATAGGAATCGGTGTTATCTGTGAGACAAAACGCTCCGCAGACACCGAAATAATTTTCGCTGTATGTTGACATAAAAACTTTCATATGTTATTATGTAATTGAAAATCAGATAAATTCTGACACGAAAGGATCAAAGAATTATCCAGGCTGGATCAGCCAAAGCTTTCCATTTTTTTCAGGCAGGCAAATAACAACGAAAAAACAGAAAAAAGAAATCGGAAAAGATGTTGCGAATTTGATACATTTTGTGTATACTCACTGTAAAAGTTATGAACTCGAACGGCTTCCGGCCTTTGCAGAGGCGGGCGGCCCTGAGGGAAATCCGCTTCTGCGCTGGGCGCAGTTTATCAACAGTGAGACGAAGGAGGAATTTGAGATGGTGACGAAGGACGACCCATATTTAAAGAAGGCGTATGAAAGGCTGGAGGAGGTCAGCGGCGATCCGGAGAGGCGTTGGGAGTACGAGGCCAGGGAGAAAGCGATCCGGGATTACATATCGATGATGAACGGCTCCTGGGAGGACGGTTATGAGAGCGGGAAGAAAGAGATGAAGCAGCAGATGGAGCGTCAGATGGAACGTCAGAAACAGGTGTGGAAGTTATCGATGGAAGGCAGGCTGGAGAGGGAGATCGCGGAGCAGCTTGGGATTTCTGTGGAGGAAGTACATAAAATTTTGGAGTGATCCGAAGAAGTGAGATTTTTCCCGCTTTTACATAAGCGATGATAGCCCTGCCAGAGAGCGGGATGAGAACCCCGGATACTTTTGTTTATTCCCGGATTATTACTAAAATAATAAAAAAAGAAGAATTTCATCCGCAGGCATGATATAATAATCAGCGTAAGAAGAGAAGGAAACGCCCACACGGGCGTCTGCTTTTCCGCGCGATCATATCATGTCTGCATGTTTTGCATTCGCAGACAAGAAAAGGAGGATACGTTAAGGAAATGAAGATTGTATTTTTGGATGTGAAGACGATTGGGGAGGACATGGACCTGACAGGCTTTGACGAGCTGGGCGAAGTGGTAAAATACGGGTATTCCGCGCCGGAGGAGGTTCCGGAGCGCGTGACGGACGCGGACGTGGTGATCACGAACAAGGTGCCGATCAATGAGAATACGATCGGGACGGCGAAGAATCTGAAACTGGTCTGTGTGGCAGCTACGGGAACCAATAATCTGGATAAGGAGTATCTGGACAGGCGCAATATTGCGTGGCGAAATGTGGCGGGATATTCCACGGAGACGGTGGCACAGCATACGTTTGCCCTCCTGTTCTATCTGATGGAAAAACTGCGCTATTACGACGATTACGTGAAGGAGGAGCGGTACGTCAACGATATTATTTTCACACATTTCGAGGAGTATTTTACGGAGGTTTACGGAAAGACTTGGGGGATCATCGGGCTGGGCGCGATCGGCCGGAGGGTGGCCGACATCGCGAAGCTGTTCGGCGCGAATGTGATCTATTATTCCGCGTCCGGGCGTCCGGCTCAGGAAGGGTACCATCAGGTGGATTTCGACACGCTCCTGACACAGTCGGATATCGTGTCGGTGCATGCGCCTCTGAATGAGTATACGGAGAACCTGATGAACCGGGAGGCGTTTGCGAAGATGAAGCCGACCAGTATCTTCCTGAACCTGGGAAGAGGGCCGATCGTGGTGGAGCAGGATCTCTACGAGGCTCTGGCAAGCGGACAGATCGCGGCGGCAGGCGTGGATGTACTCTGCAAGGAACCCATGAGCGAGGACAACCCGCTGCGGGCGATCAAGGACAGCCGGAAGCTGATCATCACGCCCCATATCGCGTGGGCGGGCGTGGAGGCGAGAACCCGCCTGGTGGCCATTATACTGAAGCAGATCCGGGAATTTTTTGAGTGCGATATTTTGCAGTAAAATATGTACAAGCGTCCGGAAAAGCTTTATAATAAAAGCGATAGCTTTTCAGTCAGAAATATAAGACAAAGAGGAGGAAAAGAATGCGAACGACGAACAAGAAACGAAGGACAGTTACACGCCTGCTGGCGGGATTGATGGCGCTGATATTTGCCGTGGTCACGGCGATCGGCGTCCTGCCGGCGATGACAAAAGCGGCGGACAATGTGGAAGTCCAGCCAGTGGTTCCACAGAACGGCCTGATCGCGCAGTATTATTTTATGCAGAAACCTGAGGACGGCATGACGGTCAGGAACACGGCCGGAGGCTCGGTGGGAGATGCAGTCGTGCAGAACGAATCCACCGCAAAATGGGAGGACAACGCCCTGGTATTTTCCGGACAGGGAAATTCGGCCGCGGCAGCAGGAACCTGGGTGTCCCTCCCCGATGATATCCTGAGTGGGAAAACTTCCGCGACGATCAGCCTTGAGGTAAAGGCGGATGCGACCATGGTAGGAGGCGGGAGCTTTCAGTTCCTGTGGAGCATCGGGAACAGCGGAACACAGACGTATTGGTTTATGAATACCAGGGATCCCCGCACGGCCATTACGGGCGGCGGGAACGGACAGGAAAAAACGCTTACGGCTCTACGCTGTCGGCGGATCGCTGGTATCAGCTGACGTTCGTGATCGATGCGCAGAACCACACCATTTCTTTTTACATGGATGGAAAAAAGACCGGCGAACTGAAGGATGAGGCGATATCGCTTGCGCTGGTGACCGACCAGTCCAGGAATACGATCGGGCGCGCGCCTTATGACGATCCGATGTTTAAGGGTTCCGTCTCTACGTTCCGGGTGTACGACCGGGCGCTGAGCGACGAGGAAATTATGGGACTGTCTGACCGGGACGCGGCTCTCCATGAGGATTATTTTAAGCAGCTGGCGAAAGATCAGGCTGACGCAATCGGTGATATTTCCATTACGGATTCAAGGACGGCGCTTCCGGATTTCAACGGGACGGTGACGTGGTCATCCGATATGGAGGAGATCACGATCTCGGAGAACGGGATCAGCGCGACGGTGAAACAGCCGGCGAAGGGCGGACAGCCGGTTACCGGAGAGCTTACCGCGACTGCGACGGTACGCGGACAGACGGCGTCGGCACAGGTTCCGGTTACGATCCATCCTGCGGTGGATGCGGATGATGCGTACGGCTATATGATGGTCCATTTTATCGAGGATTCCGCGGGGTATGCCGAGAAGATCTATCTGGATATCTCCCGCGGGGATGATCCGGAGTACTGGGATCCTCTGAATAACGGCGAGCCGATCCTGTGTTCCGATCTTAGTACGACCGGCGTCAGGGATCCCTATCTGACTTACAATCCAGAGAACCAGACCTATTACATTATCGCGACGGATCTTCGGGTGTTCGGCGGCGATAACGCGGGCTGGGGAGCCTGGCAGAACGATTACAGCACGAAGATGAACGTATGGGAATCCAAGGATCTGATCACCTGGAGCGAGCAGAGGCAGTTCGACGTAGCGCTGAATACGAAGGGCGAGAAACAGGCAAGGCTTGGCATGATGTGGGCGCCGGAGGCGACCTGGGTGCCGGATTACTACGGGGAAGGCGACGGAGCTTTCGTGGTATACTGGTCCTCCGTTTATGAGGGAGGATACAGTCGGATCATGTGGGGCGCGACCAAGACCTTCACGCAGGAGGATTATACGTACGGAGGAATCTTCCTCGATCCGGGATACACGGTGATCGACACGACGATCATCCAGAATGAGGGCAAGACCTATCATGTTACGAAGAGCAACGGAAACAGCGATGAACTTTATATGCAGGTGACGGAGAGGAAAGACTGGTGGAACGCCGAAAGAAGCGACTGGAAGACCATCCAGACGCAGATCGGGAAGCAGTACTTCGGCGCGGTGGAAGGCCCGGCGATGTTCGCGGATCACAGCCAGCCGAACCGGTGGTACCTGTTTGTGGACGACCTGCCGACGCCCGGATACCAGCCGATGATCACGAATGATCTGGATAAGGGCTGGGAGAGGCTGGAAAGCCCCAATTACTATCTGAGGCAGTTTACCAAGCACGGCGGAGTGGTTTCCCTGACGAAGAAACAGTACGACGCGGTGCGGAGCGCGGACGTGCGCGCGGCGGTCCCTGAGGATCAGGGAACCTTCCAGGTTCCTGTCAATGCTTCGCAGGAGGACGTAAGGAAAGTGCTTCCGGACACGGTGGAGGCGGACGCCTACTATCATTATGGCAAGGTACAGGCTCCGGTGGAGTGGGATCTTTCAGCCGTGAAGACAAGCGAGAAGGGCGAGTATGAGGTTGAGGGGACTTTGAAGACCATAGGGGCGAATCTGAATCAGTGGGTTGGCAAGGACGGTAATGGCGAAGACTCTACGGAATGGGACTGCGCAAACAAAGAGAAATACAGTTCCATGGCTGTAAAAGTAAAGGCAACGGTTGAGGTGACGGATCAGGCCGTGCCGGTAGACCCGCCAGCCGATAAGACGGCGCTTGAAAAAGCAATCGCCGACGCAAATCAGGAAGCCCCGGAAAGCGACAAGGTCAGATATACGGACGCTTCCTGGACGGCATACGAGGCAGCGCTGAAGAACGCGAACGACATTTACAAAAAAGCGGACGCTTCCCAGGATGAGGTCGACAAGGCAAAGGGGGCGCTTACGAAAGCGCTGAACAAACTGATCAGCGTAGACACGGATGTATTGGAATGGTTCAATGACGTTCACAAGGATGAGAACGGCAAGCCGCAATGGTATGTTTCCGCAGTGGATTTTGTCCTCAAAAAAGGCATTATGACCGGCTATGAAAATGACGAGGGCGAACCGACCCACCAATTTGGGGTTGAAACACCGTTAACGAGGGCGGAGTTCGCAAAGATCCTGTATGAGATGACTGGGAACCCGACCGTGGATCCTGCAAAGGTCATGGAATTCGAGGACGCAAAGGTAGACTGGTACGTGGACTATGTGAAATGGGCGAGCAGCAACGGGATTATCAAAGGATATGATGATAGGCCTGGCTATTTCGGGCCTGCGGACAACATCACCCGCGAGCAGATGGCGGTAATGATGTACCGATATGTACAGGAGATCAAAGGCGAAGATGGGATTCTTCCTGAGGAAGCGGCGGATCATTTGAAAGGGTTCGCAGACCACAGCAATGTTTCATCGTTCGCAACCGAAGCTATGGGATGGGCGGTAAAGAACGGCGTCCTCAACGGAGAAGATGCGAAGGCAGGCAGGATGTTGGCTCCGCAGGGAGACGCGACCCGTGAGAAATGCGCGCAGATCCTTATGAATTATCTTACGGCTGAAAAGTAGTAGATATAAGAAAAAGCAAAACGACAGTAAAAGTTACCGCCGGCGGATTTTGGCCGGCGGTTTTCCATCTTACAGAAACGGGCTTGCCAGTTTCTGTACAGGTCAGGGAAAGATAGGATTGTATAATCCGGGGAATAACGTTATAATAATTCTGTTACAATGAATGGTGCAGCGCGAGGAATGCTCGGATCCGGACAGATAAAGCGATGGGGGAAAGTATGGAAAACAGTAGGGAAAATACACTGCGGCTGTTAAGGGCATATCTGGATCAGACTCCGGTGCGGCTTGAGCTGCCTGTGGATTGGAGAAGGATCTACCATTACGCGCTGATCCATCAGGTGGCAGGGATGATTGCCTCTGTAATTCCCACGCTTCCGCAGGAGGAACAGCCGGAGGAAAAAATCCGGCATGGATTCGATATACAGTTTACGGGCAGTATCGTGAAGAGCGTTGCGCAGGAAAAGGGAATGGAAGAAATTCTCCGAGAACTGAATGCGGCGCATATTTCTCATGTTCTGATAAAGGGGTATGTCCTTAAATCGCTTTATCCGGTTCCTGATCTGAGGACAATGGGGGATGTAGATATCCTTATTTCTCCGGAGAACCGTGATCCAAGCCATAGAGTAATGCTTGGACTGGGGTATGAGAGGATAGAAAAGGGACTGGAGGTATGGGAATATCAGAAACAGAAAATGCTGGCGGAGATTCACACCAACCTGATCATGGGTGAACCGTGGAATGGCGTTGATGTGGAAAAATATTTTGAAGACGCCATGGCCCATACGGAGGAGGCGGACGGAATGACGCGCCGCTTTACCAAGGAATACCATCTGATCTACCTGGTTATCCACGCGGCCAAACATTTTCGGTATACGGGTTACGGGATCAGGGGGATCATGGATTTCTCCGTGTATCTTAAGCGATATCTGCAGCAGCTGAACTGGGATGAGATATGGGAGGAACTTGGAAAACTGCGTCTGGAAAAATTTGCGAAGGCCATGTTTTCTGTGTGCCATCTCTGGTTTGGAACGGCGCTTCCGGAAGAGATCGAGGAACCGGACGTCCAGACGTACGAGGGGATGAGCGAGAGGATCTTTGAGGGCGGCGTTTACGGCTACTTTAATCGTAATTTGGAAATGGCGCAGGTGCGCAATCAGTTGGCGAAAGATCGTTCCGGCAGGCTTCTGATGCTCAAAGCAAGAGCGCTTCTGAAGCTGATTTTTCCCGGCGTACGGTATATGAGGCATTACATGGATGCGTTAGCAAAGCGGCCGTATTTGCTTCCGGCCGCGTGGGTGGTCCGCTGGTATCAGGCGATTTTCAGGAGAGGAGCGCAGAATATCGGGAGAATGAGAGAGTTTGCGCGTGTGGGCGAGGACGTGCGGGAGGAGTATGAACTTTTCAGGAAACTGGATCTGATGCAGTGACCTGTCTTGAGGTGAACGGGAGAAAAAAAGGAAAAAATGTAAATTTTTCTGCGATATTTCTCAGTTCTACTGGAAATTAGAGAATGGATTTGTTATTATAGAACGGTTAGAGAATATTTATAGGAGAAGAGTGTGAATACTACAAAGCAAGGAGCAGATCTATGTGTGGGATAGTAGGCTATACAGGTGTGAATCAGGCGGCGCCGATCCTGTTGGACGGCCTTTCGAAACTGGAATACCGCGGTTATGACTCCGCGGGCCTTGCGGTGGAGAGCGGAAGCGGAATTGAAATGGTAAAGGCAAAAGGGCGGCTTCACGTGCTGGAGGAGATCACGGATCATGGGAACGCCCTGAAGGGAGCGTGCGGCATAGGCCATACCCGCTGGGCGACTCACGGGGAACCATCCGTGCCGAACGCGCATCCGCACAGCAATACCGACAAGACGATCGCGGTTGTGCATAACGGGATCATAGAAAATTATCAGGAATTAAAGGAAAAGCTGCTTCGCAGAGGATATACGTTTGTATCAGGTACGGATACGGAGGTAGTTGCGCATCTGCTGGATTATTATTA
>CANRMH010000050.1 GCA_947631695.1 uncultured Lachnospiraceae bacterium
GCTGATCAATCCGGGAGATGAAGTGATCGCGTTCGCGCCGTACTTTGGAGAATACCGGTCCTATACGAACAACTACGACGGCGTCCTGGTGGAGATCTCGCCGAACACTGAGGATTTCCAGCCAAAGCTGGATGAATTTGAGAAGAAGATCACGCCGGGAACGAAGGCGGTCATTGTGAATACGCCGAACAATCCGACGGGAGTGGTATATTCCGAGGCTACCATTCGGAAAATGGCGGCGATCATGGAGGCAAAGCAGAAAGAGTATGGGACCGAGATATATCTGATCTCCGACGAACCCTACCGGGAACTGGTTTACGATGGCGCAGAGGTGCCGTATCTGACCAAATACTACAACAATACGATCGTCGGTTACTCTTACAGCAAATCCCTCTCCCTCCCCGGAGAGAGGATCGGCTACCTGGTGATACCGGACGAAGTGACGGACAGTGAGACGGTGATCTCTGCGGCAAATGTAGCCACAAGGATTCTGGGATTTGTCAACGCGCCTACTCTTCAGCAGAAGGTAGTGGCAAAATGTATCAATGAGAAGACGGATATCTCCTTTTACGACAGGAATCGGGAGACGCTGTACAACGGCCTGAAGGAATGCGGGTTTGAGTGTATTAAGCCGGAGGGAGCGTTTTATCTGTTTGTGAAGTCTCCGGTTGCGGATGAGAAACAGTTCTGCGCGGCGGCTAAGAAATACAATATACTGATCGTACCGGGCAGTTCTTTCGCATGTCCGGGCTATGTGAGGCTTGCCTACTGCGTATCCTACGAGACGATAGTGAATTCTCTCCCGAAGTTTGCCAGTCTGGCGAAGGAGTATCAGATGGGAGAGAGGAAGACCGGGCGATGAAAGCATTTGAAAAAAATATCCGGAAAGCGGAGCCTTATGTGCCGGGTGAACAGCCGCAGGAACGGGCGATCAAACTGAATACGAACGAGAATCCTTATCCCCCGGCGCCCGGGGTCGAGCGTGTCCTCCGGGAGATGGACGCCGGACGGCTGCGCCTGTACCCGGATCCGACTGCGGACGTGCTTGTGAGCGCGCTGGCAGAATTTTACGGCGTGGGAAAGGATCAGATCTTCGTCGGCGTGGGTTCGGACGACGTGCTTTCCATGTGCTTCCTCACCTTTTTTAATTCGGAGAAGCCGATCTTTTTCCCGGACGTCACCTACTCGTTTTATAAAGTGTGGGCCGGTCTGTACCGTATTCCCTACGTGTGCCGCGAGGTGGACGAGAATTTCCGCATCGTGAAGGAGGACTATTATTCGGAAAACGGAGGCGTGATTTTCCCGAATCCCAACGCGCCTACCGGCATCTACGAGGAATTGGACTTTGTGGAGGATATCTTAAAGCACAATCAGGACGTCGTCGTGATCGTGGATGAGGCTTATATCGACTTTGCGGGGCGCTCCGCGCTGGAACTGATCGACCGGTATGAGAACCTGATCGTTGTCCAGACTTTCTCCAAAGCCCGCTCAATGGCGGGAATGCGCATCGGATACGCGATCGGGAATCCCGACCTGATCCGCTGCCTGAATGATGTAAAATATTCGTTCAATTCGTATACGATGAATCTGACCTCCCTTCTTTGCGGGGCCGAAGCGGTCAAAGACCGGGACTATTTTGAAAAAACAGTTCATAAGATTATCAGTACGAGGGAGTGGGCGAAGGAACGGCTCGGTGATCTGGGCTTTCAGTTTCTGGATTCCCGGGCGAATTTTATCTTTGCCACTCATCCGGATCATGACGCGTCCCAACTGTTCGAGGCGCTGAGGGAGCAGAGGATATTTGTGCGCTTCTTTGGAGACGGAAGAATCCGCCGGTACCTGAGGATTACCGTGGGTACAAGGGAAGAGATGCAGGCGTTGTTTGATTTCTTTGAAAGATATATGCGGAAGCAGAGGAGGATACTATGACGGAAACATTAGTGCAGAGCGTGATCGACGCCCTGAGCGGCAGCATGGGGAAAGAGGCGATCGTATTTATCATTTCCATGATTCCGATCCTGGAATTGAGAGGGGCGCTGCTGGTGGCGGGGCCGATTCTGGGCGTGCCGGTTTCCACGGCCATCCCCCTGTGCATCATAGGCAATATTCTGCCTGTACCCTTCATTCTCCTTTTGATCACCCCGATTTTTAACTGGATGAAGGGGACGAGAAAACTGAAACCGCTCGTGGATAAGCTGGAAGCGAGGGCCATGAGCAAGAGCGATAAGATCGAGAAATATGAATTCTGGGGACTCGTCCTGTTTGTGGGAATTCCGCTTCCCGGAACCGGAGCGTGGACCGGATCGCTCATTGCGGCGCTTCTGGGAGTGAGATTCAGGAAGGCGTTTCCGGCGGTGGTGCTGGGAATCCTGATAGCGACGGTGATTATGTGGTTTGTCTCTTATGTGCTGCTCGGAGGGATAAGACTGGCGTAGGGGTCGAGGAAGAGAGAAGAATATGAATAAATAAAAGAAGGAGCTGCATGCCGGCTGAAATCTAAGCCAGACATGCAGCTCCTCTTCGCATGGAGTATACGGGATTCGAACCCGTGGCCTCAACAATGCGAATGTTGCGCGCTCCCAACTGCGCTAATACCCCATGAAAGACAACCGGATCGGATGTCTCCTAAAGGATTATAGCACAAACCATATCAGAGATACAACCATAAATTTAATTTTTTGTTTTTTTTAACATATGACAATGATTTTTCGGGGCGTAGTTTGGGGAGGAATGCTTCTGGTGGTGTTGGTGTAGTAGACCAGAAGCAGCCGGCCGGCCGGATCGCACTGAAATCTCTGCCCGTTTGAGGTGACGATTTCTGTTGAGCGCGCCAGGTTGAGCTGAAGGGAACCGTCCTCTGAAACAAGATCTTCGTTAAAGTATCCGGCGAAGAGATTTTCATCCCGGTTTTTTCTTCCGACGATCACCGCCTGATACTGCGGAGGATAGATCAGCGGGACGGGAAGGGAGGAATCGTAAAAAGCGGTTACGCTCATTCCGATGCGCAGCTGTGCTTCCTGCACCACATAGGTGGCGGGCGAGAGGATAAAGTTTGTAATTCCTTCGCTGTTTCTCAGGGATACCGTCTGGCTGCAGCAATCGTCGTTCGCAGGGGAGATCGCCTGAACGATCCCACTGACGGGAATCAGGATAGAGTCTGCCATAGCGTCAGATCCTTTTTTCTTTAGTATATGCGCAAAGCGGCGGGAAGGTACTTTGCGGGAAAAAGGACGGCGCGGTCCGCATCCTGGTTCGGGATAAATATTTCTGGCTTTTACAAATTTAATGTGTTAAAATATATAACAGTGAATCGTATTACGGAGGAGGACCAAGATGAGTAAGAAGATCAAAACAGAGGCTGTCGACTATCTCTTTCGTGCTATTCTGAGCTTAAAGAATAAGGAAGAGTGCTATACTTTTTTTGAGGATATCTGTACGATCAACGAATTGCTTTCTCTGTCCCAGAGATTTGAAGTTGCGAAAATGCTGAGAGAGCAGAAGACATACCTGGAGATCGCGGAACAGACGGGAGCGTCTACGGCCACGATCAGCCGGGTCAACCGTTCCCTGAACTATGGAAACGACGGTTATGATATGGTATTTGAAAGGATAAAAGATTATGACGATTGATACCAAAGATATGCTGAACAGCATTCTGGCGAGCATTTCCAGGATTGATTACGTAAGGCCGGCGGATATACCGAATATCGATCTTTACATGGATCAGCTGACTACTTTTATGGAGGAGCAGCTTTCTTCGACAAAGCGGTATCCGGAGGACAAGATCCTGACGAAGACGATGATCAACAATTACGCGAAGAATCATCTGATCCCGTCTCCCGTCAAAAAGAAGTATTCGAAGGAACATATCCTGCTCCTGATATTCATCTATTATTTTAAAAATATTTTGTCTATCAATGATATTGAGACGCTGCTTGCTCCGCTTAGCGGAAAACATATGAACAGCGAATCCCCAATTTCGCTGACGGAGATTTATGAGGAGATCTGCCGGTTTGAGAAGTCCAGGATCGGCGATCTGTCAAAAGATGTCGCCCGCATGTACGCCGCGGCCCGGGAGACGTTTGCGGATGCCGGGGAGGAGGATCAGGAGTATCTGCATCAGTTTTCCTTTATCTGCAATCTGGCTTTCGACGTATATGTCAAGAAGCTTCTGATCGAAAAGCTGATCGACGGGATTCCGAAACCGAAAGAGGGAAAAAACGGTAAAAATTAAATTTACACATATAGAAAGGAAAAGGTGAAGAAATGAAAGGAAAAACAAAAAGAAGGATCGGTTCGTTTTTTATGGCGGCCGCAATGGCGGCGTCAGGATGGCCCCTCCCGGCCTACGCCGCGCAGACGCAGGCAGAGGGAGATCTGGCGGTACATTATGACATGTCGCATGCGGATGGCTATCTGAAAGACGTTTCCGGCAACGGCAACGACGCAAAACTGTACCGCATCGGGGAGGAAGATTTTCATGATCAGTACGGCGACGCCTATCTGAAATTTCCAGGGACGGACGGAGCTTATGCGGAACTTCCCGCTTCGATCAAAGATGATCTGAATTACAGGGAAGCGTTTACGGTGGAGATGGAACTGATTCCGCATACCACGCAGAACCAGTTCATCTGGACGATCGGCACGGGATTTCAGACCGACTATCTCTTTGTGAATCCGCGCGTGGGTTCCGGCGGGATGAGAGTCGGGATCAAGACGGTCGGACAGAACAGGGAAGACCTTATGCCGAACACGGACGGCGCAAGACTGAGTACGGAGGAGTACAACCTTGTGACGATAACGTCCTCGGGCAGTACTTTGAAGCTTTACGTAAACGGAAAAGAGATCGGCACGCTGAATCACAGCCATAATCTGGATGAAATTTTCAGCGGAAACGACCAGGGCGTATTGGGTTATCTGGCGAAATCCAATTGGAACGATCCCTACAGCGACGCCTCCGTCACGGATTTTAAGATTTACAATAAGACGTTAAGCGAGAGTGAAGTACAGAGCGGTTATGCGGAAATGGAGGCCCGGAAAGCGCTTAGCATGGATGCGGACCGGATCAGCCTGCCGGAGTATACGCTGGAGGATCTGAACCTTCCCGCGAAGGGAGAAAGCGGCTCCGACATTACCTGGAAGTCCTCCGATCCAAAGGTTCTTTCTGACGACGGCAAGATCCAGAAGACGGCCTCTGAAAATAAGACGGTGACGCTGACTGCAACTTTTGCGAACGCGGATACACAGACGACCGCGGTAAAGACATTTTCGATCTATGTGATTACGAATGGACTGCAGGGAAGTCTGGATTATCTGATCGAACGGTTTACCCCGGGCATTCAGTATGTGACGGAAGATATCGTTCTTCCCGACCAATACGAGGGAATGTCGATCGAGTGGACGGGAAATGATCTGATCACAAAGGATGGAAAGGTGACGCGGCCGGATCAGGACACCGAAGTGACGCTGAAAGCTGTTTTTTCTGCGCAGGGCATTGAGGCGGAAAAAGAGTACAAGGTTACGGTGGCCGGAAAAACGGCGGGATACCTGGCAACTTATGTGGCGAAATACGAACATAACGTAGGACCGGAATTCGCGGAGTATCCCGCTCATAAATATGAAGGATTTAATCCATTGCCGAGTTATGACTACAGCCGCTACAGCGACAATGCGCGGACGGATGTCATGTTCTACGCCCTCTCGGAGGACAGCGGGAAAACCTTCCAGGCTCTGAACAGCGACAAGGCTGTCCTGTATCCCACCGGAAAGCTGCAGATGGGTTCCCCGTCCCTGTTCCGGAAGGCGGATGGTACATACGGGGCGATCGCTTCGGTCAACAACACGCAGCCCCAGATCATCCTCTGGGATTCCGAGGATCTGCTCTTCTTTAAAAACCAGCGCACGATCACCCTGAACAGCCAGGGCATCGCGGTGAAGAGTCCGAAGGTCACCTACGACAACGCTTCACAGAAATATGCGGTTCATTGGCTGGGCGGCAACGGAAAGGCCTATGTGAGCCGGTCGAAGGATCTGCAGACCTTAGAGACGGCTGAGGAGGCGGCGTATGATATTGCGATCGTGACGGGACAGCTCCCGGTCTACGCCGACGTGGACGAGGCATCCGTGTTCGGGCTGACTGCGAAGGAGATGAAGCGGATTCAGGATAAGTACGGCGAGATCTACAGCGTGGATGTGGACGTAGATGACGTGAAGGTTGGAGAAGGGGAGGAAGTTACCCTTCCGGATACCGTAGACGTAGTGTACAATGACGGCTCTACCAAATCCATGGGCGTAGATTGGAATACAGAAGACTCAGGACTGGATCTGAAGGATCCGAAGAAAGGAACCTATACCGTTACCGGAACGGTGAAGCAGGAAGTGTACAACAGCCCGCTTGCTCCATGCCGCGCCGACCCGTACGCCATTTACAGTGAAAAGGATCACGCGTATTATTTCACAGGCTCATACATGCAGGCGGATCTGAAGAATCCGTATTCCAGGCTGGTGATCCGGAAGGCGGACACGCTCAACGGGCTGACGAATGCGCAGGAAGTAACCGTATGGGACGGATCCAAGGGAATCGCACAGCCGTATTACTGGGCGCCGGAACTGCACTATATCGGCGGACACTGGAGGATCATCGCACTGTCTACGATCAATGGATGGCAGATGACAATCTTTACCTGTAATGGGGACGATCCGATGATAGCGGAGGATTGGGAATGTACGGGAGTTGTGAAACCCGCGAAGAACGGCCTGAATCTGGGCGCGTTCGATACTACGTTCTTTGAGTATGAGGGCGTATGCTACTATGTAAGTCCATCCGGCGGAAATATCTGGATCACTACGTTTGATCCGTCCGATCCGCTGACCCCTACCAGCGACCTGATCGCGATCAGCAAGCCGACATACTCCTGGGAATATAATATTACGACGCATCAGGATATCGAAGAAGGCTCCGCTGTGATGATCCACGACGGAAAGATCTATATTACTTACGCGGCGTCAACCGTAGATATGAATTATGCCGTCGGGCTTCTGTACGCGGATCTGGACGACGATATCATGGATCCGGCAAGCTGGACGAAATATCCGTACCCGGTGCTGGCCACGCCGGATCTTACAACGACGGTGAAGGAACCGGATTTTGCCAATGGGAAGGACGGAAGTTATAAGGGAACGTTCGGACCCGGACACAATTCCCTGACCGTGGACCAGAATGGCAATCCGGTCATCGTCTACCACGCGCGCGACTGGTCCGAAGACTTTACTTCCGGAAGCAATGTGGCAAAATATGGCCTGGAAGATCCGGGGCGCAACGCCTACGCGGCAAATATTCATTTCGGAGCGGACGGATTTCCGATTTTCAATATGACGTCCGAGCAGGAACTTGCGGACGATCTGAAGACGGTGAAGGTAACCGTGACGGTTGGAAAGGAAGAACCAACCGATCTCTTCCTGGATGTGACGAAAGATTCGGATGAATGGATCCGCAACGCCGTCGGATATGTCCATGAAAACGGGATCATGACCGGCCTGAAGGATGACAAAGGACAACTGACAGGAAACTTTGGTCCCGCCTTGAATTTAAGCCGCGGACAGTTTGCGACGATTCTGTACCGGATGGCGGGCGGAGACAGCGAGACGGGGAACCTTGAGCCGGACGGGGAAGTAAAGAACTTCCCGGATGTAGATTATAACGGCAGTGATTTTTACCGCTACGCGGTGAAGTGGGCGAGCAGCGTGGGAATCATCAAAGGCTATGAAGATACAGGTGAATTCGGACCGGGCGACGACATCACCCGGGAGCAGATGGCGGCGATGATGTACCGTTACGCGTTTTATAAGGAATATACGCTGGCGGAGTCCTCCGATATGACGGAATTTCCGGATCAGGGAAAGGTGAATCCGAAACTCAGAACAGAGATGGGATGGGCAGTGAAAGCGGGACTCATCACCGGAAACGACAACGGAAGCGCGCCGAAAACGCTGGATCCTCAGAATCCGACCAGCCGTGCGGTGTGCGCGACGATCATCCAGAGATTTTATGAAAAAGTAGCAGATCGCTAACACGCATGACATAAGGCCCTGACGGCAGGTGCGACGAAGGTGCCGGCCGTCAGGGCCTTTTAGATTATAGGAAATATTTTTACTGTTCCTGCAGGCAGGAGAGGAGATCTGCGATAGGCATGGGTCGTATGACACAGTCACCTATGGATCGGGGAAGGATCAGGTCAATGGTGTTTCCTTTTCTCTTTTTGTCCCGCAGCATGACGCGGTACAGATCGTCTGGGGAGTAGGGACATTCCAGGTGAAATCCCAATTGAAGAAGAGCATCGGTAATTGTCCCGCTGCATGTTGGATCGCAGACTCCAAGCCGTTTTGCGGCGATTCCCGCCATATGCATTCCGACCGCAACCGCATGGCCGTGAGTGACCTGATAATGGCTGCAGGTCTCGATCGCATGGCCGAAGGTATGCCCCAGATTCAGAAGCTCCCGCGTTCCTCTGTCAAATTCGTCTTCAGAGACGATCTCCCCTTTCATGGAAATACATCGGGAAACGATGGAGGCGCATCGGCTCTGAAAACCACCGTTTAATATATCCGCAAAGAGATTTTGGTCTCTCAGTATCCCGTACTTTATGCTTTCAGCCACACCGTCCAGAAATATCTCGCTGCTCAGCGTCCGGAAGACGTCCGTATCGCAGAGAACGGCTCTGGGCTGCCAGAATGTCCCGGCAAGATTTTTCCCTGCTTTCAGATCCACCGCAGTCTTTCCGCCAACGGAGGAATCCACCGCCGCGAGGAGGGTGGTGGGGATCTGCAGGAAAGGAATGCCGCGCAGATAGATGGAAGCGGCAAAGCCGGTAAAGTCGCCGACGACGCCTCCCCCGAGCGCAACCAGACAGTCGCTTCTCGTGATCTGCAGCCCGGCCAGATGCTCCAAAGCCTGACCGAGCAGCGCCCAGTTCTTGGAAGTTTCCCCGGCAGGAATTTCATAGGTATGAACGTTACATCCGATATTTCGGAATGAATTTTCTGCCTGGTGCAGATACAGGGGCGCGACGTTGGAATCACTGATTATGACGACTGTTTTCTTCGGGAGTTCCGAAAATTCTTCCGTGAAGATGTTTCCGGCTTCCGACAGGAGACCCGAACCGACATAGACAGGATAGGGTTCTTTTGTGCTGATCCATTGCTTTAACATAGCGCGGCCGCCACCTTGTCTATGGATTGCTTTAACTCTGCGAAAGCCTGCGGAGTCAGGGATTGCTGGCCGTCGCAAAGCGCCCGTCCGGGATTGTTGTGGACTTCGATGATCAGTCCGTCCGCGCCCGCCGCAATAGCGGCCAGAGACATGGGCGGTACAAGATGCGCCTTTCCGGTCGCGTGGCTCGGATCCACGATCACTGGCAGGTGGGAGAGTGATTTCAGCACCGGGATGGCGGAAAGATCCAGCGTATTTCTCGTGGATCTTTCGAATGTGCGAATGCCGCGTTCGCAGAGAATCACCTGTTCATTGCCGCCGCTCATGATATATTCGGCGCTCATCAGAAGTTCTTCCAGCGTGTTTGCAAGCCCGCGTTTCAGGAGAATGGGCTTGCGTATTTTGCCAAGTTCTTTCAGAAGCTCAAAGTTCTGCATGTTTCGTGCGCCGACCTGTATGATGTCCACATCGTTAAAAAGATCCAGCTGCGAGATGTCCATGATTTCAGTCACAATGGGAAGGCCGGACACCTGCTTCGCCTCAAGGAGAAGCTTAATGCCGTCCTGCCTGAGTCCCTGGAAGGCGTAGGGCGAAGTGCGCGGTTTAAAAGCTCCCCCGCGCAGTATGTTTGCGCCCGCTTTCTTTACCGCCAGGGCAACTTCACAGATCTGCTCCTCGGATTCCACGGAGCAGGGACCCGCGATGACGACGGGGGGTCTTCCACCTATAGCCGCGCCGCCGACGGAAATGACGGTATCCTGCGGATGAAAGTTGCGGTTCGCCTTTTTGTACGGCGCCTGGATCCTCTGGACGGCGGCTACGAAGTCCATCGCTTCCAGCTGTTCCTCATCGATGTGGGAGGTATCCCCGATAAAACCGAGCAGGGTATCCACCGCTCCGACCACGGTACACACGGATACGCCTAGACCTTCCGCCCAGCTGATCAATTGCTGTTTCTGTTCAGGTGTAGTAGAATTTTTTAATTTGATAATCATAAATTTCTCCTTATGTTGTTTAAATTTTGTGTAAAGTCATACCGGACTAGACAGTGGTAAACAGATCGAGAGATTGTCCCGTCATCGAATCCGGAGCGTCGCAGACGAGATAGAGGACTGCTTTTCCCATGCAGTCCGCGCTGCCCATCACGGCGCCGTCCTGGCCGACGGAATGGTTATAGATCCGCTGGCCCGGCGTGTCCAGAATTCCCGGAGATATGGCGTTGCACTGGATTCCGTATTCCTTTGTCTGGATCGCGGTAGTCTTTGTCAGGGTGATGACCGCGGACTTTGCCGCGGAGTAGGCTCCCATCTGTGAAGCAATCCTTCCCATTCTGGAAGAGATGTTGATGATTTTCCCCTTGCGTCTTTGGATCATCGCGGGAACCACTTTGTTAATGCAGAGGAAGGGAATTTTGAGGTTTGTCTTAATGATCTGATCCCATTGTTCCTCCTTCCATTCCCAGATCTTGATCGGCTGCTGATCCGCAATGTGATAGATTTCTTTGGGATAGCCGCCGGCATTGTTTACGAGGATATCTATCTTACCATATGTTTCCATAACGGCGTCCACCATAGACTGAACCTGTGACGAATCGGTCAGATCCCTCGAAAGGGATATGGCATTTCCACCGGACTTTCTGATCTCTTCAACGGTACGGTCCAGATCGGACTGCGTACGGGCCACGGCGATTACGGAAGCGCCCTCCGCGCCGAGAGCCAAAGCGATCTCTCTGCCGATTCCCTTTCCGGCGCCAGTTACGATTGCAATTTCGCCCTTTAATCTCATAGTATAACCTCCCATATAACAGATATCTGGCTTGGGATTTACCACATTCATACTTTAATGTGATAAATACGCATACATATTCTAATATAGCGCAGATCAAAGAAAAAGTCTATGATTTTTTTGCAGGAAAATACGAACAAAAATACGAAGAGACGGCGGTGCGGGAGATCGCCGGATCGTCTGTGCGGAAGACTGAGAGATCCATGCTGGCAAACAAACGGAATCTGTGGTATGATAGACAAATACAAAAATAAATATGAAATCAGTTACATAAAAGACAGGGGACAGCAAATGAATTTATACGAAACTTTAAAT
>CANRMH010000051.1 GCA_947631695.1 uncultured Lachnospiraceae bacterium
AATAAAAAAAGCAAGGAAAACCTTGCAAAATAAGGAAAATTTTTATTTAGCAAGCATTAGGAAGTGGCAAACTCGGGCGGATATGTTGGATCTCGGACATGGAAGCGGACCCCTGAATCACGGGTATGCGCTGAATATGCCGGAATAAAGAATTTCATGCGCGGTTAAAAAACTGCTTGCTTTTTGATCCGTATGATGTTATAATAGCACACAGCGAAATAAAGAGATCGGCAGAAGAGTGGACGAAAGTTCACTCTTCTTTGTTGGTAAGGAGGAATCACGCATTGTCAAAAAGAGAGACATATGAACAGAAGACGGAAGAAATTTTGCTCCCTATTGTGCAGAGGCACGGCTTTGAACTGGTGGATGTTGAATTTGTCAGAGAGGGAAGCAGCTGGTACCTTCGGGCGTATATCGATAAGCCGGGAGGGATTTTTGTGGATGACTGCGAAATGGTGAGCAGGGAGCTGTCAGATATTCTGGATGAGAAGGATTATATTGAAGAGTCCTACATCCTGGAGGTGAGTTCTCCCGGACTCGGGCGGCCTTTAAAAAAAGACAAAGATTTTGAGAGGAGCCTGGGCGAGGAGGTGGAGATTCGTACTTATCGTCCGATCGACAGACAGAAGGAATTTACAGGCGTCCTGAAAGCTTACAGTCAGGATACGGTAACGATCGGTCTGGAAGACGGCAATACAAGGACATTTGAGAAGAGCGATATTGCGCTTATTCGTCTGGCGTTTGACTTTTAATGTAGGAGGAAAAGAAAAATGAACACAGAATTATTGGAAGCGTTGAATATTTTGGAGAAGGAGAAGGAAATCAGCAAGGAGACTTTGCTGGACGCAATTGAAAATTCTCTGATCAACGCGTGCAAGAATCATTTTGGGAAAGCGGATAACATCAAAGTGATCATGGATCGGGAAACCTGCGATTACAAGCTGATTCAGGAGAAAACAGTGGTGGAGGCCGTCGAAGATCCCGTCGAGGAGATCAGTCTCGAGGATGCGAAGGCGATCGACGGACGGTTTGAACTGGGCGATATTGTCCAGATTCAGGTGGAGTCCAAATCCTTTGGACGTATCGCGACGCAGAACGCGAAAAACCTGATCCTGCAGAAGATCCGTGAAGAAGAAAGAAAAGTGGTGTTCGACCAGTATTTTGAGAAGGAGAAGGATATCGTAACCGGAATTGTGCAGCGCTACGTCGGGAGAAATGTGAGCATCAACCTCGGGAAAGCGGATGCTATGCTGACGGAGAACGAGCAGGCGAGAGGCGAGGTGTTCAGACCGACGGAACGCATCAAGTTATATGTGGTGGAAGTGAAGAATACGACGAAAGGACCGAAGATACTGGTCTCACGTACCCATCCGGAGCTGGTGAAGCGTCTGTTCGAGGCGGAAGTGGCGGAAGTACGGGACGGGATCGTTGAGATTAAAAGCATTGCGAGAGAGGCCGGAAGCAGGACGAAGATCGCCGTGTGGTCCAATGATCCCGACGTGGATCCCGTCGGAGCGTGCGTCGGCATGAACGGCGCCAGGGTCAACGCGGTCGTGAACGAACTGCGGGGAGAAAAGATCGATATCATCAACTGGAGCGACAATCCGGGAATCCTGATCGAGAACGCGCTGAGTCCGGCGAAGGTGATTTCGGTTATGGCAGATCCGGACGACAAGACAGCCAGCGTGATCGTACCGGATTACCAGCTGTCCCTTGCGATTGGAAAAGAGGGCCAGAACGCGAGGCTGGCGGCGAGGCTGACCGGCTATAAGATCGATATCAAGAGCGAGACGCAGGCGATCGAATCCGGCGAACTTCCGGAGGATTACATGGATCTGGACGAGGGCATTTACGAGGAGATCTATGAGGAGGACTATGAAGACGCTTACGGTGAAGACGACGGTTACGCAGACGGGTACGCCGAGGATGAGTACGCCGAAGACGAATACGCCGAGGAAGAGTATGGCGAAGATGCGTATGACGGCGAAGAACATGAAGAATAGGTGATAAATTGGGCGGCAGTAAAAAGACGCCGATGCGCAAATGCGTTGGCTGTCAGGAAATGAAGAATAAAAAAGAAATGATTCGCGTGATCCGAACGGCAGAGGGCAGTTTCCAGCTGGATGCCACAGGCCGGAAGAACGGAAGGGGAGCTTATGTGTGTCCGTCGAAGGAATGTCTGGAAAAGGCAGTCCGCCACAGAGGCCTGGAGCGTTCCTTTCATCAGGCGGTTCCGGAGGAAGTGTATCATACTTTGGAAAAGGAGATGAGCGCTCTTGGTATCGAGTAAGGCTTTGTCTCTGTTGGGACTCGCGGCGAAGGCGGGCAGAGTGGCAAGCGGGGAATTCACTGTCGATAAAGAGGTGAAATCCGGGAGGGCCATGCTGGTGATCGTGGCCGCGGACGCGTCGGACAACACGAAGAAGAAATTTCGGAATATGTGTGATTATTATAAAGTACCAATTTATTTTTATAAAGATAAAGACACCTTGGGTCATGCAATCGGAAAAGAATTCCGCGCATCGCTTGCGGTTCTGGATGCAGGGTTTGCAAAAGGAATCAGGAAGCATTTAGACACAGAAGAAAATACAATTGCATAGAGGAGGT
The DNA here is from genome assembly GCA_947631695.1 of uncultured Lachnospiraceae bacterium. Taxonomy (GTDB): domain Bacteria; phylum Bacillota; class Clostridia; order Lachnospirales; family Lachnospiraceae; genus Claveliimonas. The sequence continues at coordinate 2,608 of CANRMH010000051.1, forward strand.
AGTGCATATGGCGAGAATGAAAGTGTATGAACTTGCAAAAGAACTGGGGAAAACCAGTAAAGAGATGATAGAGTACCTGAGCGGAAAAAATATAGAAGTGAAAAGCCACATGAGCGCATTGGAAGAAGATCAGGTGGAGATGTTAAAAAAGGAGTTTGGGAAGAAGGAAGCGCCGAAGACGAAGAATATTGTGCGTGTTTTCCGCCCCCAGAATTCCAGGGACGCGGCCAGGGCGGGACGCCAGCCGGGACGCGCGGTTCACGGAGGAAGGACGGTCGTCGGTGGAAACCGTCAGAGCGTCCCCGGGCAGAGAATGCAGAGCAGAAGGCCCCTTTCAATGACGGGGGAGAGGCTCTCAGGCGAGAATACGCAGAGCGGGAGACCGCAGGCGGCGCGCCCGGCAAGACCGCAGGCCGAGAGACCTCAGAGCGAGAGGCCGCAGAGCGAGAGGCCTCAGAGCGAGAGACCGCAGGCGGCACGCCCGGTAAGACCGCAGGCCGAGAGGCTCCAGAGTGAGAATGCGCAGAGCGAGAGACCGCAGGCGGCGCGCCCGGCAAGACCGCAGGCTGAGAGAATTCAGGGCGAGAGGCCGCAGGGAGATCGGCCGCAGGCAGCGCGCCCGGCAAGGCCGCAGGGCGAGAGAGCGCAGGGAGACCGGCCGCAGGCAGCGCGCCCGGCAAGAGGACAGGGCGAGAGGTTCCAGGGAGAAAGGACGCAGGGAGACCGGTTTCAGGGGAAATCCCGCGGCGAAAGAAATCAGGGGAACCGTACGCAGGGCGATCGCGATCAGGGAACGCGCAGAACGGATCACAGAGACCATCAGGGCAAAAAGAGCCAGGGTATGGCCGTTCCGGTGATGGAAGGGCAGAAGCCCCAGCGCAGCAAAGGAAAAGGAAAGGACGATTACCGCAAGAAGGATTACCGGGAGAATGAGAACGAAAGACTGCCGAAGGGCAGAAAGAAAAACGAGCCGAAGCAGCAGATTCAGAAGCCTCAGCAGAAGGAGGTAAAGCAGGAGCAGCAGATCAAGTCGATCGTGATCCCGGAGGTGCTTACGATCAAGGAACTGGCCGATAAGATGAAGATCGTTCCCTCCGTGATCGTGAAAAAATTATTTATGCAGGGCAAGATCGTGACGGTAAATCAGGAGATCGATTATGCGACGGCGGAAGAGATCGCCCTCGAATTTGACGTATTATGTGAAAAGGAAGAGGTTGTGGACGTCATTGAAGAACTGCTGAAGGAGGACGAGGAAGACGAAAAGAAAATGAAGAAACGTCCGCCCGTCGTCTGTGTGATGGGACACGTGGATCATGGCAAAACTTCTCTTCTGGACGCTATCCGCCACACAAATGTGATAGACCGCGAGGCGGGCGGAATTACCCAGCACATCGGGGCTTACGTCGCGGAGATCAACGGGGAAAAGATCACGTTTCTGGATACTCCGGGACACGAGGCGTTTACGGCCATGCGTATGCGCGGGGCCAATTCCACGGATATTGCCATTCTGGTGGTGGCTGCCGACGACGGCGTGATGCCGCAGACGGTGGAGGCGATCAACCATGCCAAGGCGGCGGGAATCGAGATCGTGGTTGCCGTAAATAAGATCGATAAGCCAAGCGCCAACGTGGACCGCGTGAAACAGGAGCTTGCCGAGTACGATCTGATTCCGGAAGCATGGGGCGGAAGCACTGTTTTCGTGCCGGTATCTGCAAAGACAGGGGAAGGCCTTGAGGAATTGATGGAAATGATCCTCCTGACGGCCGAGATGCTGGAATTGAAGGCTAATCCAAACCGCCGCGCGCGCGGCCTGGTGATCGAGGCGCAGCTGGATAAAGGAAAGGGAGCCGTCGCCACCGTTCTGGTGCAGAAGGGAACGCTTCGCATCGGGGACGCCGTTTCCGCCGGGTCTTCCTTCGGTAAGGTCAGGGCGATGATGGACGATAAGGGCAGACGCGTCAAGGAGGCCGGCCCGTCGGTTCCCGTGGAGATCCTGGGCCTGAACGACGTGCCGAACGCCGGAGAGGTGTTTGTAGGATGCAAGAACGACAAGGAGGCCAGAAACTTTGCGGAGACTTTTATCTCTCAGGACAGAGCAAAGCTTCTGGACGAGACGAAATCCAAATTGTCCCTGGACGATCTGTTCAATCAGATCCAGGAGGGCAATCTGAAGGAATTGGGAATTGTGGTAAAGGCGGACGTCCAGGGTTCCGTGGAAGCGATCAGACAGAGCCTTTTGAAGCTGTCGAACGACGAGGTGGTCGTCAGGATCATCCACGGCGGTGTGGGTGCGATCAACGAATCCGACGTAATTCTGGCTTCCGCTTCCAACGCGATCATCATCGGCTTCAATGTGCGCCCGGATCCGTCCGCGAAGGAGACGGCCGACCGGGAGGGAGTCGATATCCGGCTGTACAGAGTCATTTATAACGCGATCGAGGACGTGGCGGCCGCGATGAAGGGAATGCTGGATCCTGTGTACGAGGAAAAGGTACTCGGCCATGCGGAGGTGCGGCAGACCTTCAAGGCCTCCGGCGTGGGAACTATCGCCGGTTCCTATGTGCAGGACGGCGTGTTTGAGAGGGACTGCAAGGCCCGTATCATCAGGGACGGAATCGTCATCTACGATGGAAAGCTGGCTTCTCTCAAGCGCTTTAAGGACGACGTGAAGGAAGTGCGTGCCGGATACGAGTGCGGTTTTGTGTTTGAAAACTACAACGACATCAAAGAGGGGGATGTTGTGGAGGCATATAAGATGGTGGAGATACCCAGATAGGGGCGCCGTGATGAAAAGGGGACGGAAAAAGTGAGAAAAAACAGTATCAAGAATACACGGGTCAACACGGAAGTGCAGAAAGAACTGAGCAGGATCCTTCAAAGAGGCGTCAAGGATCCCCGCATTGCGCCCTGGACTTCGGTGGTGGCGGTGGAGACTGCGCCGGATTTGAAGACGTGTAAGGTTTACATCAGCGTGCTGGGAGACGAAAAGGCAAGACGCGATACGGTGGAAGGACTGAAACGGGCGGAGGGGTATATCCGCAGGGAACTCGCGAGGACTCTCAATATGCGAAATACGCCGGAACTCAGATTCGTGCTGGATCAGTCTATTGAATATGGGGTCAGCATGTCGAAAAAGATCGACGATGTGACGAAAGATCTGGAATCGGAAGGTGAGTAGTATGAGAAACAGACTGCCGGAACATATTTCTTCCGTTGCTGTCGGCGGACACATAAGGCCGGACGGCGACTGCGTGGGTTCATGCATGGCGCTGTACCAGTATCTCAGGAATTTATGTCCGCAGGCGGAGGTGGACGTGTATCTGGAGGAGATTCCCGATTGTTTCCGGTTTCTGCAGGGAACGGACAGGATCAGGCATACGGTTTCGAAGGGTAAAACGTATGACTTGTTCATTGCGCTGGACTGCGGGGATAAGGAACGCCTGGGATTTTCCCTTCCTCTGTTCACCGAAGCGAAACATACGTTCTGCGTAGATCATCACATCAGCAACAAGGGATTTGCGCAGGAAAATTACATTATGCCGGAGGCGAGTTCCACATCGGAACTGCTGTACGACCTGATGGAGAAAGAGAGGATCACGGAGGGGATCGCCGAAGCCCTCTACCTGGGAATCGTACATGACACGGGAGTGTTCCAGTATTCCTGCGCGTCCCCATCTACGTTCCGGGCGGCGGCGGCCCTTCTGGAGAAGGGGGTGGACGCCCCCGGCATCATCCGCTCCACTTACTATGAGAAATCATATGCGAGGAATCAGATCCTGGGAAGGGCGCTTCTGGAAAGCATTCTGTTTATGGACGGAAGGTGCATTGCTTCCTATGTGACGAAATCCATGATGAAGTTCTACGGCATTGCCCCGAAGGATCTGGACGGAATTGTCACCCAGCTTCTGATGACGCGGGGAGTGGAGGCCGCGGTGTTTATGTATGAGACGGAACCCAATCTGTACAAGGTGAGTCTTCGCTCGAAAGAACGGATCGATGTGAACAGGATAGCCGGCTTTTTCGGAGGCGGAGGCCATGTGCGCGCCGCGGGATTTTCTTTTGCCGGAACGCCGTTTGACGTTCTGAACAATCTCATCAGGCAGATGGAGATACAATTTCAGGAACTGGAGAAGGAAACATAGATGCTGCACGGAATTTTAAATGTGTATAAGGAAAAGGGATATACCTCCCACGATGTGGTCGCGAAGCTGAGGGGCATTACGGGACAGCGGAAAATCGGCCACACCGGTACGCTTGACCCCGACGCGGAGGGAGTGCTTCCCGTTTGTCTGGGAAGGGCGACAAAGATCTGCGAACTTCTGACCGACCGGGATAAGACATACGAGGCGGTCCTCCTTCTCGGGAAGGAGACGGACACTCAGGATATCTCCGGGAAAGTTACGGGGGAGAGAGATGCGAAAGGACTTGACGAGGGGGAAGTAAGGCGGGCAATCGGCGGTTTTGTAGGCGGATATCAGCAGATTCCGCCCATGTATTCCGCGCGGAAAATAAACGGAAAGAAGCTGTATGAGCTGGCCAGGGAGGGGCGGGAGATAGAGCGCAGCCCCCGTCCCGTGTCCATCTGCGGCATTCGGATCGAGAGTATGGATCTTCCCCGTGTGAGGATGGAGATCACATGCTCCAAAGGAACCTATATCCGGACGTTGTGTCATGATATCGGCAGAAAACTGGGAGTTGGGGGATGCATGGAGTCCCTCACCCGGACAAGGGTGGGCGAATTCGCGGTCCAGGACAGCAGAAAACTGGCGGAGATCCGGGACATGAAGGACTGCGGACGGCTGGAGGAATGGCTGATCCCGATTGAAAAAGTATTTGAAAGGTATCGCCGCGTCCGGGTGGACGAAAAGCAGGACAGCCTGCTGTACAATGGAAACGTCCTCTATATCCCGGAGGCGAAAGAAAAGTGCGGGGACGGCGAACTGATTCGCGTCTGCGACAGCGCCGGAAGCTTCGCGGCGCTCTACCGCTACGACGGGAGTTCGGGAAAGTGTAAGATTGCAAAGATGTTTTTCAATGAACGTATGACAGAGGAATCGTTATGCAGTATATAAATGGGTTGGAGGCATACCAGAGCAGGAGGCCGGCGGCGGTTACGCTGGGCAAATTCGACGGCCTGCACAGAGGGCATGAAAAACTGATCGGCATCGTTCAGAAGATCGGCCGGGAGGAAAATGTGGACAGCGTTGTCTGCGTGTTTGATATGATCTCCGCGCCTGAACGCATCTCCGGATCCGGAAGTGCGGCGGGACAATATCTTATGACCGGCGAAGAAAGAAAAAGCAGGCTCGAGGGAAGAGTTGACTGGCTGGTGGAATGCCCGTTTACCCCGGAATTCAGCCGCATGAAGGCGGAGGAGTTCATTGACAGGGTCCTGGCGGGAGTTTTCCGCGCCGCCTTTGTGGTGGTGGGAACGGATTTCCGTTTTGGATATCAGAAGGAAGGCGACGTCCGCATGCTGGAAGATTACGCCGGAACATACGGCTATCGCCTTGTCGTCGTAAAAAAAGAGAGATATGGACAGGGAGAGATCGCAAGCACTCTCATCAGGGAAGCCGTGAGGCGCGGAGATATGCCACTGGCAAAGACCCTGCTGGGATATCCCTATACGGTGACGGGAACCGTGGAACACGGGCGCAGGCTCGGGCGGACGCTGGGATTTCCAACCATCAACGTGTCCCCTGCCCGGGAAAAGGCGCTTCCGCCCAACGGAGTCTATATGAGCCGGGTGTTTCTGGATGGCGTATGGTATCATGCGGTTGCGAACGTGGGGGTAAAACCGACGGTGGAAAGAGACGGAAGGATTTTGGTTGAAAGCTTCCTGTTCGGGTATCACGGCGACGCGTATGGGAAAAACGTAAAAATAGAGCTGCTTGAGTTTCGAAGGCCGGAGCGGAAGTTTGACGGGGTCAGCGGGTTAAAGGAATGTATTGACCGGGATCTCGCCGCCGGCAGAGAATTTTTTTCGGATAAGTGAGAAAAGGAGAATACAAATGAGTTGGTCAATATTATTTTCGCTGCTTGGAGGACTTGGTCTGTTTCTCTTCGGTATGAAGCTGATGAGCGAAGGGCTGGAGAAGGCGGCCGGGACAAGAATGCGGAATATTCTGGAATTTTTCACCAGAAACCGTCTGGTCGGCACGATCGTCGGTATGGTGTTTACCGCCATCATACAATCGTCCAGCGCGGCTACGGTCATGGTGGTTAGCTTTGTAAATTCCGGACTGATGGATCTGATGCAGGCGTCCGGCGTTATCCTGGGGGCGAATATCGGAACGACGATCACCGGGCAGCTGATCGCTTTTGATCTGTCCCAGATTGCGCCGTTGTTTGTGATCAGCGGCGTCATCATGATAATGTTCTGCAAAAAGATAAGCGTTCAGAGAGCCGGGGAGGTGGTTCTCGGATTCGGGATCCTGTTTATGGGACTTTCCATTATGGGAAATTCCATGACTTCCCTGAAAGAGTCGCCGCGGATTGTAGATATGCTGAGGACATTGGATAATCCTTTCCTGGCGGTTCTCGTGGGGCTTGTGATCACGGCCATCCTGCAGAGTTCCTCGGCAACGGTGGGGATCATTATCGTGATGGCGGCGCAGGGCCTTTTACAGTTTACGATTTGTCCCTTCCTGATCGTAGGATGCAATATCGGCGCCTGTGTGTCCGCGCTGCTTGCCAGCCTGAGCGGGAAAAAGGAAGCCAAGCGCGCCGCGCTCATTCACCTTCTTTTCAATGTCATCGGCTCCATCATTGTTTTTGCGGTGTTTATGGTCGGACTGGAACCTCTGACGGATCTTATGATGCAGATATCCGGAAATCATCCGGCGCGCGCCGTGGCGAACACGCATACGCTGATTAAGATCTGTGAAGTGATCCTGCTCTTCCCGTTTATGGGATGGATCGTGAAGGCGACTTACAGGATCGTCCCGGGCAAAGACGAAAATTCCGAGAAAGAATATGAGCTGAGATACATTGGAAAAGTTTCTCTTCGATCCCCGGCAACGGCGACCCTGGACGGGATCCATGAGATCGAGCGCATGGGAAAACTCGCTATTCAAAACCTGTCGGACGGCATGGACGCCCTGTGTTCCCCGGATGAGAAAAAGATCCAGAAGGTATATCAGACGGAGCAGTACATTGACTTCTTAAGCGGGGCGATTACGGACTATCTGGTGGAAGTCAACGAACTCGCGCTTCCCATTTCGGACGCGAAGCTGATGGGCGGCCTGTTTCACGTGGTCAATGATATCGAGCGGATCGGGGACCATGCGGAGAATTTTGCCGATTCGGCAAAAATGAGGATTGAAGACCATGTGGTACTGGAGGAAAAAGAACAGAATCAGCTGATGGATATGATGGCGATGGTGACCCAGATTCTGGAATATTCACTGGAAATGTTCTCCAAGCGTAATCAGGAACACATGAAAGAGATATTGAGGCTGGAGGATGAGATCGATAAGAAAGAGAAAAAATTACAGCGCTTCCATGTAAAGAGGCTGACCAAAAATAAGACCACCCCTCAGGCCGGGATGATTTTCTCCGACACGGTGTCCGGGCTGGAGCGTGTGGCCGACCACGCGACCAATATCGCGTTCGCGATTCTGGAACCGGATGCGATCGATGAGGACGACGAGGATTCGAACGAATAGTGAAAGAAGCGCAAAATCAAGGCTTTACAACATAAAAAGGTTATGCTATACTATACCACGCAAGTCAACCGGCGTTCGGTAAACGGAGGACTCCAACCGTTGCTTAATGTCGGCAGTGAAGAAGAAAAGGAGGAAATGACGCATGGTTACAAAGGAACAGAAAGCTCAGATCATCGCAGAGTACGGACGCGGAGAGGGAGATACGGGTTCTCCGGAAGTACAGATCGCGATCCTCACGGCTCGCATCAACGACCTGACCGATCATTTTAAGGCGAATCCAAAGGATCACCATTCCAGAAGAGGACTTCTGAAGATGGTAGGGCAGAGACGCGGACTGCTGGCTTATCTGAAAGGTAAAGATGTGAATCGTTATCGCTCTCTGATTGAGAGACTCGGACTGAGAAAATAACGGATTGCGGAGGCGCTTCGAGGGAAGCGCTTCTTTTTTGTTTCATAGGAAACTTCGTTCCCTATGAAACAAAAAACGCTCCGCGGGATTCTATTTCATTCTGTTCATGAAAAAAAAGTAGCTTTTTTTTGGGTTTTGTGTTATACTGTATCAGATTGTGGACAGAGATATTATACCCGAGACCACTGAAAAGCGCACAGGGCTGTGCGCGGCGCGTTTTTCAGTAGTTTCGGCGTCTCCTGTCCCGGAAAAAAATTTCAGAGAAAAGGAGAATACCATGTACAAAAAATATGAGATGGAACTGGCGGGAAGGATGCTGCGCGTAGATGTGGACAGAGTTGCGAAACAGGCGAACGGAGCCGTGCTGATGCATTACGGGGACACGACCGTTCTGTGTACCGCTACAGCGTCTGAGAAACCGAGGGAGGGAATCGACTTTTTCCCGCTCAGTGTGGAGTATAATGAGAGGCTGTATTCTGTC
>CANRMH010000052.1 GCA_947631695.1 uncultured Lachnospiraceae bacterium
TGGTGCTGTCGCATTTTAAGGGACACCCCGCGGGAGGATACGGCGGGGCTTTAAAGCAGCTCTCCATCGGCTGCGCGTCCACGGTGGGAAAATGCCTCATCCACTCCGGCGGCCTGATCACTGATCAGAATATCGTGTGGGATCACATGGCGGAGCAGGATGTGTTCTGTGAGTCGATGGCGGACGCCGCGGAGAGCGTCGCGCAGCTGTTCAGCGGGAAGATTGCGTATGTGAGCATGATGTGCAACCTGTCTGTGGACTGCGACTGCTGCGCGGTTGCGGAGGATCCGTGTATGGCGGACATAGGTATCCTGTCCTCGCTGGATCCGGTGGCTCTTGACCAGGCCTGCATGGATCTGATCTATCAGTCCGAGGATCCCGGACGCACTCACTTCCTGGAGCGGGTCGAATCCCTGCACGGGACGCACACGATCGATGCGGCGGCGGAACTTGGCTTTGGGACGAAGGAGTATGAGCTGATCTGCGTGGACTGAAAATTTTGAAGAAATGCATGTTTTCGCAATCAAAAGTTTTGAAGAAATGTATTATTTTGCAATAAATAACTTTGAAGAAATGCATTATTTTGATGTTTCAAATCTTGAAGAAATGCACAAACAGTGATATCCTGATAGAAAAGAGAGGGATGGATCATGTTTTTTAAAAGAAAAGTTTATGATGAACTGTTGGTGTGGAAGCGGAAATATGCGGACAAATATGCGGTACTGCTGGAAGGCGCAAGGCGGGTCGGCAAATCTACGATCGCAGAGCAGTTTGCTCTCAACGAGTACAGAACCTATATAATGATCGATTTCTCAAATGTGTCGGGTGAGATTTTGTCCTGTTTTGACGATATTCATAATCCCGATCTGTTTTTCCTGCGCCTGCAGGCGGTAACCGGGAAAGATCTGTTTGAACATGAGTCTGTCATCATTTTTGATGAGGTGCAGTTGTATCCGAAAGCGCGGCAGGCGATCAAGCATCTGGTTCGGGACGGAAGATTTCATTATATCGAGACAGGTTCTCTGATTTCGATTAAGAAAAATGTGAAAAATATTTTGATTCCGTCCGAGGAGATGCGGATACCGGTATATCCTATGGATTACGAGGAGTTCTGCGCTGCGGCGGGCAAGAATTATCCGCTGCTCAGAAACTTATACGAAACCCGTAAGAGTGTCGGGCAGCAGGTGAATCGTAAGCTGATGCGGGACGTCAGACTGTATATGGCTGTCGGAGGGATGCCGCAGGCGGTCGAAGCGTATGTCGAAGGCAATAATTTTTCGATGATCGATCAGGTAAAGAGGCAGATTATTTATTTATATGAGGAAGATTTTAAGAAGATCGACCCGTCGGGAAGGTTAGCCGCAATGTATCATTCGATCCCGGCGCAGCTGTCCAGGAACCTGAAACGGTATCGTATCTCTGCGGCAATCGGAAAAAGAAAAACGACGAAGGACGAAAGACTTTTGTACGACCTGATCGACTCGAAAACGGTTCTGCCGTCCTATCACACGGCGGATCCGAGAGTCAGCATGTCTCTAACGAAGAATCTGGACAGTTACAAATTATATCTTGCAGATACCGGTTTGTTTATTACCCTGATGTTCATTGACAGACCGGCGGCGGAAAATGAGATCTATGCAAAGTTATTGTCAGATAAGCTGCCTGCGAATCTTGGCTATTTGTATGAAAATCTTGTGGCGCAGATGTTGGCCGCGTCGGGAAGAGAGCTGTATTATCACACCTGGGCCAAGGAGGGAAGTACCCATTATTATGAGATCGATTTCCTGATTTCTCAGGGAACCAAGCTCTCTGCGATTGAAGTCAAAGCGTCAGGGACAGGAAAACACGAGTCCATCTCCGCTTTTATGAAGCGATACTCCAAAAGTGTGGACAGGGGGTATATTATTTCCCAGAAGGATATGGACAGAAAGGGAGATCTCTATTTTCTTCCGGTTTATTTGACGCCTTTTTTAGCTTGAATAGAGAATGAGAAAATCAGCGGTCCTGTATCGGGCCGCTGATTTTTAACGCATCACAGTAAAAATAAGAGGAATCCCATTCTATCAGGGATTCCTCTGCATCTTCCTGCGGAGAAAGGGACTTGAACCCTCACAGGATTGCTCCCACTAGAACCTGAATCTAGCGCGTCTGCCATTCCGCCATCTCCGCTCGCGAATTATATATTATCACACTTTTTTGAGTTTGGCAAATACTTTTTTATAAAAAAGAACATTACTTTTGGAATGTCCGGCTTGAAAGTGGCGGTTTTATTGATTATTATTGGAGAAGAGAGAAAAAAGCGGCGGAGGCGGCCTGCATGCGCGATGAGATGGGAGGAGACAGCGAGATGTATGAAAAGGAAGCAGAGAAACTGCAGCAGATGATTGACAACAGTGAAAATATCGTATTTTTCGGAGGGGCGGGAGTGTCCACAGAAAGCGGGATTCCGGATTTCCGGAGCGCGGACGGACTCTACCGGCAAAATTACCAATATTCTCCGGAACAGATCGTAAGCCACAGTTTTTTTATGGCTCACACGGAAGAGTTCTATGAATTTTACAGAGAAAAGATGATGTTTCTGGATGCCCGCCCGAACCCGGCGCATCTGACGCTCGCGAAGTTGGAGCAGAAGGGGAAGCTAACGGCCGTGATCACCCAGAACATCGACGGACTGCATCAGGCGGCGGGAAGCCGAAATGTACTGGAACTCCATGGGAGCATTCACCGCAACTACTGCCAGAAATGTGGAAAATTCTACGACGCCGCATATATCAAGCATTCCGAAGGGGTTCCGAGATGTGAATGCGGCGGCAGGATCAAGCCGGACGTGGTTCTGTACGAGGAAGGTCTGGATACCGATGTGATCCGGAACAGTATCAGGGCGATCAGCGAGGCGGATATGCTGATCATCGGAGGAACGTCTCTGGTAGTTTATCCGGCAGCAGGATTTATCGATTACTTTAATGGAAAGCATCTTGTGGTCATCAATAAGGGTGCGACGGCGAGGGAGGTCAGGGCGGATCTGAGTATCGACGCTCCGATCGGCGAGATTTTCAGCCGCATTACGGTTTAGTTTTGAGCGTCCGCATCGCGGGCGGATGATGGAGGAGAGAGTATGGAGAGAAAACAAATAAAGCCCTATTTGGTTGCAGTTTTGCTCGTGGCGCTGTATGCCGCGGATATTTTTGTATTAAGCGAGTTCCTTGGAGAGTTATTCGGAGTCTGGGGGATCGTGCTTCACGAAATGATCCTGGCTCTGACAGCGGTAGGAGTATTTTGGATTTTTCGGGGGAAAATGAAGAAAATTTTTCCTTTTCACCGGCCGAAGGCCGCCGCGGTTGCCGGCACTCTGGTTTTCTGGATCGGAGCGTACTGGTTTACGATAATGATTACAATGATCATTGCGTATTTCTTTCCTGATAAAGTGATGGAGGCCGGCCAGGGAGTCGGCGATATAGTCGTGAATATCCCGCTTTTCCTGTCGCTTTTTGTCGTTTCCGTTACTCCGGCTATCTGTGAGGAGATCGCCTTCCGCGGCGCTCTGCTAGGCTGCTTCAGGGGATGGAAGAACCGCTGGGCGGCGATTCTTGTCGTTTCGGTGATTTTCGGAGCGTTTCACGGCAGTATCTGGCGTATGGTACCGACAATGCTGCTTGGGATCGCGATGGGATATCTTCTGTTTGAGACGGACAACATGATTTATAATATGCTGTTCCACATGGTGAATAATGCGGTTCCGGTTTTCATGCTGGCGGTGTTGGGGAAAATTTTAAAGCTGGCCGGGAGTGCCGGAATGGGGAATGTGACGGATGCGATGCAGACGGCGCAGGTTCCGCTTGCGTCGGTGGCTTCCTGTCTGATATACGGAGGCGCGGCCCCGTTTTTGCTGTATATCGGAAATTACCTTATACACAAAGGACAGCCGGGATATGAGGGAGGGCTGTTCCCCAGGGAGAAGAGTAAGCACTTGATTGTTCTGATAAGCGTCGCTTTGGGAATGATGATTTTAGGGAGTATCCTGATGATGGCGGATGTTGGCTCCATGTTCCGCACTATTTTCTGAAAGTTTTTCGCTGGGTTTTCTTGACAATTCACTTTTCCTCGTGTACAATAGGAACAAACATATGAACAAATGCTCATATGAAAAATCTTGAAACGGAAAAAGGAGAAGGGCGAGATGAAAAAGGCGTATAAGATCGACGTGGATTGTGCGAATTGTGCAAATAAGATGGAGGAAGCCGCGAGGAAAACAAACGGAGTGAAGGACGCGTCCGTGAACTTTATGGCGTTAAAGATGACGGTGGAATTTGCAGAGGGAGCCGACATGAAGGCGGTTATGCAGGAAGTGCGGAAAAACTGCAAAAGAGTAGAAGACGACTGTGAAATTTTCTTATGATGGGAGAGGGGAGAGGGACATGAATAAGAAACAGAAAAAAGTGCTGTTTCGGATTATTGCGGCGGTACTCTGCATGATCGCTCTGGAATTTCTTCCTCTCGAGGGCCGGATAAGAATGGGATGTTATATGGTCCCTTATCTGATCATAGGGTATGATATCCTCCTGAAGGCGGGGAAGGGGATTCTGAACAGGCAGGTCTTTGACGAGAATTTTCTTATGGCGGTGGCGACAGTCGGCGCTATCTTGCTGGGAGAGTATGCGGAAGGTACGGCCGTTATGCTGTTCTATCAGATCGGAGAGCTTTTCCAGAGCTACGCGGTGCGCAAAAGTCGGAAAAATATCGGAGAATTGATGGACATTCGCCCGGACTATGCTAATATAGAAGAAGACGGCCGGTTGACGAAGGTGGATCCGGATATGGTCAGGACCGGAAGCGTCATCATCGTTCAGCCGGGAGAAAAAATTCCGATCGACGGTACGGTCGTGGAGGGGAAGGCCACGCTGGATACCAGCGCTCTGACCGGGGAAAGCCTCCCAAGAGACGTCCGCGAGGGGGACGCCGTGATCAGCGGCTGTATCAATCTGAGCGGCGTGCTTCGGATACGCACATCGAGGGAGTTCGGAGAATCTACCGTGTCCAGGATTCTGGATCTGGTGGAAAATTCCAGTTCCAGAAAGTCCCGGTCGGAGAATTTTATCTCCAAATTTGCGAGGTATTATACTCCGGCGGTTTGCTATGGAGCGGTGGCGTTGGCGGTATTGCCCCCTCTGGCGCGCATGCTGTTTGCCCACCTGACGCCGGATTGGAATATCTGGATTTTCAGGGCGCTGACGTTCCTGGTAATCAGTTGTCCGTGCGCGCTTGTCATCAGTATCCCGTTAAGTTTTTTCGCGGGGATCGGGGGAGCGAGCAACGCGGGAGTCCTTGTGAAAGGTTCCAATTATCTGGAGACGCTTGCGCGGACCAGATATGTGATGTTCGATAAGACGGGGACCATCACGCAGGGCGTGTTTGAGGTGAGTGCCATCCATCATGCGGATATGGACAGGGAAAAGCTGCTTGAATACGCGGCGCTGGCGGAGAGTTATTCCAGCCATCCCATCAGCAGGAGCCTGCAGAAAGCGTACGGAAAACCTGTCGATCAGAGCAGGGTTACCGATGTTCAGGAAGTCAGCGGCAAAGGAGTGATTGCCAGGGTGGACGGGATCCGGGTAGCTGCCGGCAACAGCGGGCTGATGGAGAAGCTGGGAATCCCGTACAGGGAATGCCAAAGCGCCGGGACCGTCGTTCATATGGCGGTGGACGGCGTTTATGAGGGACATATCGTAATCGCTGATCTGGCGAAGCCGAACGCGAAGGAGGCAATCCGTGCGCTGAAAAAGCTTGGCATGAAGAAGACGGTGATGCTGACGGGAGACAGAGAACAGGCGGCTCTCCAGACCGCGCGGGAGACAGGGATCGACGAGGTGTACAGCGAACTGCTTCCAGCGGATAAGGTATCGAAGGTGGAAGAGTTCCTGAATATAAAAAAACCGGGAGAAAGTCTGGCGTTTGTCGGCGACGGTATTAACGACGCTCCGGTGCTGTCCAGAGCGGACGTGGGGATCGCCATGGGAGCGCTCGGATCGGATGCGGCGATCGAAGCCGCGGATGTGGTTCTGATGGACGACGATCCGATGAAGATCGTGAAAGCGATTAGAATATCAAGGAAATGTATCCGGATCGTCTATGAAAATATATATTTTGCGATTGGCGTTAAGGCGATATGCCTGCTGCTCGGCGCAATCGGTGCGGCGGGAATGTGGGCGGCGATTTTCGCGGACGTGGGCGTTATGGTGATTGCGGTTCTGAACGCCATCCGCGCGTTATATGTAAAAAATTTGTAGACGGCAGGTGAGAGGTTATGGACAGAAATGAAATTGAGCGCTGCGATACGGTCGAGGTACACAGGGAACTTTTGAAGTCCGTCAGCGGCAAAATGCCAAAGGAAGAGGAATTGTACGATCTGGCGGAATTGTTTAAGGTGTTTGGGGATTCCACCCGTATTCGGATTCTGTTTGTGCTGTTCGAGGCGGAAGTCTGCGTCTGCGATCTGGCGGAAGCGCTCAATATGACGCAGTCGGCGATTTCACATCAGCTCAAGATCCTGAAGCAGAATAAGCTTGTCAGGAGCAGACGGGAGGGAAAATCCGTCTTTTATGCTCTGGCGGACGGCCATGTACGCACGATTATCGATCAGGGAAGAGAGCATATTGAGGAAGAGTAGGAGGGCGAACGTTATGGGGGAACGTTTGACGGAGGAAGATGTCAGGAAGATCCGGGAAGAAATCGAGTATCGAAAACTGGTGGTGAGAAAGAGCGCGATCGAGGCGGTCAAGGAAGCGAGAGCGCACGGGGATCTGAGTGAAAATTTTGAATATCACGCGGCGAAAAGGGATAAGAATCAAAATGAGAGCCGTATTCGTTATCTGGAGAGAATGTTAAAAACTGCCAGCATCGTCTCCGACGAATCGGCGGACAATGAAGTAGGCCTGAACAATACGGTGGAGGTTTACTTTGAGGACGAGGATGAGACGGAGGTCTATAAGCTGGTGACTTCTGTGAGGGGAAGTTCCCTGAACGGCAGGATCAGCATAGAATCTCCACTTGGGAAGGCAATCCTGGGCCGGCGGACGGGAGAGAGGGTTTATGTGCAGGTCAATGAGAACGCGGGATACTATGTGACAATCAGATCGATTGAAAATACAGGGGACAGCGAACAGGACGCTATCCGAAGATTTTAGCGGGAGGAACAGACAGTATGAAACAAAAAGAGTTGGAGCAGGTAGAGCGTAAAGCGGAGATTCTAATCAATGCGCTTCCGTATATCCGGGATTTTAACCAGAAGGTGGTCGTGATCGAATACGGATGCAGGAAATATCTGAGTCCGGTGGAAGAACAGCAGCTGATGCAGGATATCGCCCTTCTGAAAACGGTGGGGATGAAGCTGGTCGTGATCCACGATACTCCCATGGGAATGGATAAATTCAGGGAAAATAAGAGGGTTGCGAAGCTGTTGGAACTTTGCGGGACAAAGGCGATCGGGATCTGCGGAGTGGATCTGCAGACGCTGCATATGACGCTGGATAACGGCTACATACCGGTGATTGTCCCGAACGATATCGACAACGAGGATCAGGAGATCGATCCGAAGGATACGGCGCTGGAGGTGGCGGTGAAGCTTGAGGCGGATAAGTTGGTTTATCTGTCCTCGCACAGAGGGATCTGGAGAGATGAGGAGCGCACGAAAGTGTACAGCCGCCTGACGGTTCCGGAGATACGCAGACTTCTGGACGACGGAAAAGTGACGGAGGGCGTGATCTCAAGAATCGAGCGGGGACTGAAGGCCGTGGAGCAGGGAGTAAACAGGGTGCATATCCTGGATGGACGGATTCAGCACGCGCTTCTTCTGGAATTTTTCAGCGTGGCCGGGGTGGGTACGATCCTGATCAGCGACGAGGGCAAACTGTACGCGCATGAGATCGAGATTACGGAGTGAAAAGCATTTTATGCTCAAAACAGGAGCAAAGCGCGGAGAAAACATGTGCGAAACTTTGCGAATGGACGCGGCTGAATTGATATATTCTATGTGAGACGCTTGCAAGGATATGATGCCATGAAACTGCAAAAAATATAGAAAATATTTATAATTTATAATTATGTAGCAATTTTATGGTACTAAAAATGCCGCGTCTAAATGGGAAAAGCCGGTGAACGGCGAAGTGGATTTTCTGCGCGTCACGGGAAATGTTCAGGTAGTGACACGGAAATCTGTTTCCGAGCCTCTGCCGGGCAAGACCGTGCAGGCATATGGGGTTTTGATCTGAATAAGGCAGATAATGGCGTTGATGATTGCTTTTGCACATTGAATTTTTAATGTAAATTTTTCATATTCCTTGCATAGTTTATGGAAAATAGTTATACTATAAGTGAGAAAGTTAGAAAGTCCTACTTTCAAATCCTAAGCAAAGGAGATGATTACATGTTAGCTGAATTACGTCAGAAGTCACAGATCACTATACCAAAAGAGATTATTGTCAAACTGGGCCTTTCTGAAGGCGACAAGCTGGATATTTTTGAAAAGGATGGAACCATCTGTATTCTGCCGGTTGTCGTTTACCCGAAAAAGTATCTTGATGAGCTTCGCGTCGAGTTAGATGAGATAAAGGCAAAAATTGCCTCCGGTGAGCAGCCTGTTTTTGACAGTGCGGATGCGTTGTTTGCCAAGTTGGAGACGGATTAATGGCTTATCAAATTACTTTTACCAAACGGTTTGAAAAACATTTTAAAGATTTGAGCGCACAGGAGAAAAAGCAGCTCCGGAACAAGTTACAGCTTCTTACCGAGAATCCCATGCATCCGTCCCTGCGCACCAAACGGATCCAGGGAACCAAAGATCTGTTTGAGTGCAGTGTTAACATGGACGTCCGTATTATCTGGTGCTATGAAGGTGACAAGTTGATTATCCTTGTTGACGTGGGACATCACGACATTTTAAACTAATATTAAAGACTTAGCGGTGTCTGCGGTATAAGCGGATGCCGCTTTCTAAAATCAGTTTTTTCACAACCTGACATATTTTTGGTTCCGGCTTTTTGGTTTGTCCGGAATGGTCATAGCAAGTTTTCCGGAATTTAGAAGCGGGGTTAAATATTTCCTTCTAAAATGTTTCCGATCAGACAGACCAAGAAACTCAAGCATTTCAATCTGGCTGCGCGGGATTGCGCAGAAATTCAGTAGCTTATCCTCATTTGGAAGTTTAACTTGGGGGGTAACTTGGGGGGTAACTTGGGGGATAACTTGGGGTGACCTTTGATTTTTAATCCATTTTTGGTTTTTCAATGTTGCATATACCATGAATTCTACAGTGTGATACTCCGGTTCAGGCAGACCGGCGGCATCCATTTCCCGGAACATACGATCAATTCCTTCACCAAATTCCTTCACGTAATCATATTCGTGAAGAAATTCAAAAATCTTTGGATTCCGTGAAAAGTGAATTTCGCGGATATTATTCATTCTTACCAGCCCGGGAAGAGTGCCGGGGCTTTCCACTGAAAAGTGATCGTCGAACATTTTAATTTGAATATCAGTTCCAGCGATACTGTAATCTCTGTGGCCGATGGCGTTCACGATCAGCTCAGTCCAGCAGAATTCAGGAAGTTCCGGTATGGTGACAAAACGGCCGTCGTGGCCTAGGAACGTGTACTCTTTCATTTGTCCCATGACAAATTCTGTGGATTTTCGTACCATGTCCAGAATTTTTCCGTCAAAAATGACGTCTTTTACGACATTCATTTCAGCACCGACTTTCGCTTCTGTACCTTCATAGCGAATAAAGCGAACGCGCGCTCTCGGGAAGAACCTTTGAGGATTCTTTCCAAAGAGCAGGACGGCGGCGACGCTGAATTCTTCCAGGCCGTTTCGCGTTACGATAAAATCTTTATTTCCGCGCAGAAATTCCAGAGGACCGTTTCCGTAGCCAATTCTCTCTGTATATTCTTTCACAAAATTCAGATCAATATCGTCAATGGACGCGCCTCGGACGGCGACATCCTCAAAATAACGGCCGCCTTTCGCGTACATCAGGCGAGTACGCTGTTCAAAATTCATCTTTTTGGACTTGTCTCCTATTCGATAAAATACTTCATCTGCCTGATTTGCATGAAGTTGTGTGCTGGGATGGACATGCATGACCAGAACGTGATTGGATTTTCCTATATGATCAATACAATCCAGAATACTTGTCTCTACAGGAACGGAGGGGATACAGTAATCAAACGGTACGCGCAGTAATTCATTTATGTTTGCTTCATGGCTGTCGATACCTGTAATGTCTCCATTGTCTTCGATGCCGATTGCAACATCTCCGCCGTCTGCATTGGCGAAGGCAACGATATGGATAGCCAGAGCTTTAGGGTCAATTCTGGCGCTTTTTCGATCAAGCGTCTGAGATTCAGCTGAAAAGCGTAATCTTTCAATTTCAGGTGCATTCCGCATTTCATTCCACTTCCGTTCCTGAGAAATATTTTCTTTTATTTTACCCGCGCAGGAAATGGATAGCAAGACTTTTCTGATTTTATTGAGGCAATCTGGTTGCTTGGCGACAGCCGAAAAGAGGAATATTATTGTGCAGATGAAGAAATGACACAAATGATTTCGACAGTTGGCAGAAATGGTCTGCTTTGTCATATGACGTCAATCTGATGATTGCAAACGTATGTTTTGGAAAAAGCAGATTTGGTTCGTTCATAAAGATGAAGAATATGATTATTTAGATAAGTGAAAGAAGATTAAGCTATGGAATGAAGCGTACGAAGTGATTTTGAAATGCGGTTGTTTTTCATGTTAGTGTAAAATTATAGTTGGCAAAAATAACGGGAAGAAGCCGAAACCTCTTCCCAATCATACAGTTTTTCTTT
>CANRMH010000053.1 GCA_947631695.1 uncultured Lachnospiraceae bacterium
AGCATAGCTCAGCCGGGATGAGCGTTCGCCTCACACGCGAAAGGTCAGGAGTTCGAGCCTCCTTGCTTCCATTTTTTCATGCCTTTTTTTCTCACGCTTCGGGATCCCCGGGCGTTTTCTACCCTCAGGAATCCGTTCGCCGCTCTGCCGCGTCCGGAAAACAAGCGTTCTCCGGCCCGGAAATTACCGGAAAATCATTTTAGAACAGCATAACAGAAAACAGCGAAATACGCAATTTATTTCGCTGTTTTGCTTCCATATCTATATATATTCCAAGTTCCTCCAGTTCACCAACAGTATCGTCTATAATATCCCTCGTAAGTTAATTCTAATATATTTCCCGGAAGCGAATCCCACTTCAGCATAGCGGAAACCAAAACATTTGTGTCAATGACTACATAATATTTCATGCTTTCCTCACTTTCTCGCCGCAGAAATTTCCGCATTGATCTCATCCAGCGTCATTTCCGCTATTCCGCTTTCTGCTGCAATGCGGCTTGCCTCCTTCATTGCCCTCATTCCGCGGCTTTCCGGCTTTGCATCCAGCTTCATACTAAATGGGATTCCGTTTTCCTGCACGAGCTTTGCCATGCACATCCGAAAATAAGTAGGAAGATCAATTCCAAGTCTTTCACATATATTTACCGCCTTGATCCTCACTGTTTCCTCTGCACGAAATTGAACTAATGTATTCGCCATGATCCATGCCACCTTTCCGTTTTTATTTTATTATATCCAATTTTGATTTTATCTGCAATCATTTGATGGCATTTTCAAGCAATATCTTTCAGCAGGGCGAAATACTGCCGTCCCTCATCCGAAATGCAAAGTCGGCGGCATCGGCCACCTCGCTGTCGTGAGTCACAATGATGACACAGTAGCCTTTCTCGTGGGCGAGGCTCACCAGAATCTCAATAATATTCTGTGTATTGGCGGAATCCAAATTCCCGGTCGGCTCGTCCGCCAAAATCACGCGAGCGCTGGACGCCAGGCTTCTGGCGATCGCCACGCGCTGTCTCTCCCCTCCCGAAAGCTTTGAGGGGAACCTGCCCATCTGTTCCTTTGTGATTCCCACGCCCTCCAGCAGCGCTTCCGCTCTGGGTCTGGCATCCTTCGGATGTACCCCGCACAGCTCCATCGGAAAGCATACGTTCTCCATGACAGTGAGAAGAGGGAAAAGGTGAAACGCCTGGAAGATCATGGAAATATTTTCCCGGCGGTAGCGGTCAAGATCCAATCCCGCAATATTTTCCCCGTCAAAATCAATCTCTCCCTCCGTGGGCAGGTCAAGTCCTGCAAGCATAGAAAGCATCGTGGATTTTCCGGAACCGGAAGGCCCCACGATAGCGTAGACTTTTCCCGCCTCAAATTCGCAGGAAATTCCCGAAACGGCCGGTTTCGATGTATTCTTGTATGCGTACGTCACATTTTTCAAATTCAAAACTGACATCTTCTCTTTTCCTCCTTTATCATGACGGCTCCTTTTCCTGATCCGTTTTCTACTCCTTCTCCTGCAGAAGTTCCAGCAGTTTACGGCGGGTCGTCTGCACCGCCGCGGTGCACGCGCCGCAGGCGCATCCCAGGAAATACAGCGCGAAGCAGGCGGCAAGGGTTGCGCTGCTCCTCGCGAACAGTCCCGGACTTCCCAGGTACAGACCGCCGGCCACAAGGGCGATCCCGGCGGCGCACAGGATGACCTGCTCCAGCGCCAGCATACACCGGGCGCGTCTCTTCGTAACTCCCAGAATACGCAGGATCGCGGCTTCCTTCGCCGACTGCATCATCACAAGGCCGGAACCCAGCAGCCCGATCAGCACGGACACGGCTGTTGCTACGGGGAAGAGGGATTCCAGCAAATCCCATATACGCCGGGTATTTTCAAGCGCCGTCACATTCATATAATAGGACGCCGTGGGCGCATACTGCATGCCCTGTTTTTTCTGTCCGTCCAGCAATTCATAAACCTCATCCAGCTTCCGGTTATCCGCCAGTGTGAACTCGCAGTATCCCACCGGGAAGGGCTGTCCGTAGAGAACTTCAGACGCATCGTTTGCTGCAGTGTAGATTTCCCCGTCGGCAAAGGCATCTCCCGATTCCAGGACGCCGGCCACCTTGTACAGCTTCCCCGCTTTCATGAGGGCTGACTGCAGTTCTCCGGCATCTTTGTAAAGCCCCTTCATAAACTGATACAAGCTGTCTGTCATCAGAACGATATCCTGCCCCGGGCGGACACCCAAATCTTCGGCAAGAGCCTTGCCCAGCAGGCACACCGGGCCGGTGGCGTCAAAGGCGGATTCGTCATAGCCTTCCGCGTAGGTAATGTCACATGGTTTCCCCTGATTCTTCAGGTATTTTTCAAAATCATTGGAGAGCGTCACAGAGCCGAAACATCCGGCGTCACACACGTAAACGTTCATTTTCCCATAGTAATAAAGATCGCCGATCAGATCAGATTTCACCAGTTCAGAGACGGAGGATGAGGAAAATCCCGACGCGCTCCCTCTCACTTCCGTCTGCAGAAAAGCGTCCTGGTAAATCAGCCTTGACATGGCAAACATCCCGACTCCGGCCGCCAGCACCGCCGCCAAAACCAGTGATACCGCGGTCTTTCCCCAGCTTCGCCGCATATGCCGCAGAACATAGGAACCCACATGGCGAAACGCTCCGTATCTTCCTCCCTTAAGATTTTCCCTCTCATCCGTCAGGACTAAATTTTCAATGTCCGCGGCCCATGTCCTCTGGGACGGACTCGTTTCGCATAGCGAGGCATCTCCTTTTCCGGCGGCCGGTTTCGCCGCGCCCTCCCATAGCAGTTCCAGCGGAGGCGTCTTCCTCATCTTCTCCAGAAAAAGCAGTGAGACGGTCACTAAAAACAGCAGTTCTCCAATCAGGCACAAAGCCGACGCGCCCAGCGGCAATCCCGTGTCCGGCACATACCCTTCCGGAGCGCTGCCCGCCATACCGGCAAGAGACTTTGCAGCCGTTTGGGACGTATAGAGAA
Organism: uncultured Lachnospiraceae bacterium; assembly: GCA_947631695.1. Taxonomy (GTDB): domain Bacteria; phylum Bacillota; class Clostridia; order Lachnospirales; family Lachnospiraceae; genus Claveliimonas. The sequence goes on from CANRMH010000053.1 coordinate 3,002, forward strand.
GTCCCGCAGCGCCGCCAACGGGGACGGCAACGAACGCAAGGACGGCAAAAGGCAGGGCCACCGCACTCTTTGCCCGGCTTCCCGGCACTCCCAGCATCCGCATAATGGCATAGGTTTTTTTGTTTCTGGCAATATAAAGATATACCGCAAGAAAGAGCGCAAGCGCAGCTCCCAGCACATACAGCCCGGCGGCAAGAAGCGCGGCCTGTCTGCCCCTTCCAAAGCTGTCCTTCACGCTCATCCAGCCCCCGTCCGAAAACCGGAGTCCCACTCCCATCTCCGCAGCCAGAGATTCCGCAGCTTCCCGGAAAGCTTCAATGTCCCGGGCGTCCTCCACAAAAACACTATATTCTCCGGTGGAAGGCACGTAGTCGTCCGAAACGGCGACGGGCAGGAGAGAAACCGGCACAAAAATAGTATTCTGCGTATATGTCCAGTTCTTCTCCGTAATCCGCGTCGGATAATCATCTGTAAAATGGTATGCGCCGACGATCTCAAGTTCCGCGCTGCTGACGAAGTTAGAAATCCGATCACCGTAACGCGCCAGAGCGCCGCTTACAGGATTCTGGCTTCTCAATTGATCGCCGAACCTTATCTTTATCCTGTCCCCCACAGAAAGATGATTCGCCTCCAGAAAAAGCTCGCTCACCACACAGGCGCCCTCGTCTCCCACAATCAGCGGCCGTCCCTCGTCCACAGCCATTCCCTGCTCGTTCATGCGCGGTATGGCGCGCATATCAGCGGTGTAAACAATATCATATGTATACAGGTCCTGCTGAATCGCGCGGATCATCCCTCTCGGGTAGGCAAACTCCTCCGTTTCCATGTAATCCGTCCCCAGCCCGTCCAACACATAGAACGCCTTCTGATCCGTATGGTCTTTATCGCTTACCTCCATCACAAGGCTGCTGCCATCCACATCGTCGTAGGTTCCCATGACAAGACATCTGCTCCCTTTGTCCAGAGTACGGAAAAACGACAGGGGCAGCTGTCCATTGGCAAATCCTCTTCTCAGCATTTCCCCATATTCCTCATCCTCCCAGCTCCTCGCCTGGATCCTGAGCAATTCTCCGGTTTTTTGCGCAACCTCGCCCGCCAGGACGGAAACGTCATCAAGCAGCAGTTCGATGATCCCCACTCCATCCTGATAGCCTTCATACGTTCCCTCCAGCACGAACCGCCCCATATTAAAATCATAGTATGAAAACTCCGGATCAATCAGGCGCTTGTAATTTTCTGCCTGCCCTGCCGTCATATACCTTTGATCTGCCACCGTCACGCCGGGCAGGGATGAGAACTCATCTATTTTCTCTTTCTCCGGCCACGGCTTGTCCTCGGGCGTGATGCCGACGACGGTATTTCCTTCCTCATACCGCATGGTGGGCAAAGTGGTATCCAAAGCGGCAACGCCGTGATAAAAGCTCTCGGCATCCGCTGTCTCTCTGGACATAATCACGTAATCCGTCACCCGTGAAAACAGGGAAAAGGACGCCGCCGCGATCAGAACGAACGTCAGCAGCGTTTTCACGGGAGTCCGCAAAAGCATTTTAAAAACAAGGGCTTTTCGCATGGTCACTCTCTCCTTTCCATCCTGGATATATAAAATATAATCGATAGTTTTCTTTTTCCTAATCCGTCTTCTACTCCTTCTCCTGCAGAAGTTCCAGCAGTTTGCGGCGGGTCGTCTGCACCGCCGCGGCGCACGCGCCGCAGGCGCATCCCAGGAAATACAGCGCGAAGCAGGAGGCAAGGGTTGCGCTGCTCCTCGCGAACAGTCCCGGACTTCCCAGGTACAGGCCGCCGGCCACAAGAACGATCCCGGCGGCGCACAGGATGACCTGCTCCAGCGCCAGCATACACCGGGCGCGCCGCTTCGTGACTCCCAGAATACGCAGGATCGCGGCTTCCTTCGCCGACTGCAGGATGGCCAGTATCGATCCAAACATCCCAATCAGAACAGCCGCCGCGACAGCAGCTGGAAAAAGAGCCTCCAAAAGATCCCGGATACGTCGGATATTTGCAAGTTCTCCGGAATCAAGGTTATAGGACGCGTTTGGCGCATACAGTCTCCCCGCCTCCCTCTTTTCCTGAAGGAAAGCATCCAGTTCCTCCAGCCTCGTGTTGTCCGCCAGGGTGAATCTGCAGGATTCGATGGGAAAATCCATGCTGAACAGTCTCTGTACATCCCCTCTGACTCCGAGAAAGACGCCGTTGCTGACATTTTTGTCGCCGGATTTTGCCACACCTATCACCTTATATGTCTTGTATCCGTCAACCGCGGCTTTCTCTCCGCCGCTTCCCGTCAGCACAGCGTACAGGATATCCGACAGCATCCCAATCTCATCGCCCGGGGAGACGCCCAGCCGGTCCGCAAGTTCTTCTCCCACCAGACAGACCTGTCCGGTTCCATCAAAAGCGGATAGATCGAATCCGTCCGCAAAATCCACAGAACATTCGCTTCCCAAATCGTATTCGACGTCGCTGGTAAGCGTCATGGGCGCCGCGTCCCCGCATCCCCGGATCCGCACGCCAAAACTTCCGTGGCAATAAAAATCCTTTACCAGAGGCGATTTCGACAATTCCACCACGGACGTAAACGCATAATCCGACAGTTTCGCCTTTACGCCAAGTTCATGGAAAGCGCTCTGATAGCCAAACCGCGCCAGCACAAACATCCCGACGCCTGCTGCCAGCACTGCGGTTAATGCCACAGAAAGAGCTGTTTTCCCGATGCTGCGCCGCATATGCCGCAGGGCATAGGCAGCGGTATGGCGAGCAGCGCCGTAGGTCTTCTCCGGTTTCCACTCCTGCGAAGCGGGAAGCCTTTCGAGATGCAGATTCACAGAGCAGGGCGGGGAAATCTCCGCCATCCGTCCCACCTTCGCATCCGTGCGCATACCCGCGGGAGTTTCCTGAAGAAGTTCCAGAGGGGGAGTCTTCTTCATTCTATGAAGGAAAAAAGCAATCAAAAGCACGACAAGCAATAACTCCGAAAACAGACAAAGCAGAATCGTCCCGGGAACAACTACCTGTCCAGTGGTCTTCCGCTCATAGAGAAGGCCCGCGACGCCGCCCGCCGGCGCTGCTGCGGCTGTGACCGCCGCAAAGGGCGTCGCCGCCGATTTCGCCGCGGTTCGGGCGGGAACACCCAGCGCCCGCATAATTGCATAGGTTTTTCGATGCCGGCCAATGTAGAAATAGGCGGCCAGAATCAGCGCCAATATCGCTCCTGCCACATACATCACAGTCGTCAGAAGCGATCCCAGTTCTCCCATGCGAAGGCTGTCCTTCACATCCAGCCATCCCCTGTCTGAATATTCCAATCTCAGATCTGTCTTTTCCGCAAATTGTTCCACTGCCTCATGGAACCTTTCAATATCATCGGCATTTTCCACGAAGACGCTGAACTCTCCGGGAACGGGTTCATAACTCTCTGGAACGTCAACCGGCAGAAGGGAAGCGGGAACATAAATCTTATTCCCGTTATAAGAGGTTTCTTCCTTCCCTCCGGAGTATGCCCCGACAATGGTCAGCCTTGCTGAATTTGCAAAATCCGGCACATCCTCCCCCTCATCCGCCAAAGTAACGTAATGACAGAGCCGGTCCCCCAACCGGATCGTGATACAGTCCCCCACAGACAATCCGTGGGCGGACAGAAACTCCTCGCTCACGACGCAGGCATCCGCATCCCCCGCAGTCAAAAGGCGGCCCTGAGAAACGGTCAGGCTCTGCTCGTTAAACTGCGGGATTGCCCGCATATCCGAGGTATATACAATATCATGCGTGTATCGATTGTAATTTATCGCATCGGCCCAACCCTTCTGACGGGCGAACGAAGGAGTCTCCAGGTAATTATCGGGCTGCCCGTCCAAAACGCGCAAGGCTCCTTCCCCCACCTCGTAGGGAAAGGTAATCCCGGAGCCATTCGCCGCCAAAATCCCTGTATTATTCGCCAGCACCAGGCATCGGCTCCCCTCCCTCAGGCCGTCATAGAACGCCCTGGTATAAGGTGAGGCGGCATAGGGCGTATCCCCCAAAGGCGTGGCCTCCATCGTGAAGGACGTCCCGATCTGCGGTCCCTCTTCGGCGGCAATCACCGTGACGTCGTCGAATTTCAGGGAAATATGATCCTCCATATCCCCCTCTTCATAGCCTCGGTAGGTACCCTCGAACAGACAGCGCCCGCCGTAATCCATACGTTTGTAATCCTCTACCAGACCCGCTGTCATATACCTTCTATCCGCCAGGGTAACGCCCGGCAGCGCCTGAAATTCTTCCTCCTGCTCTTTTGTCAGCCAGGGCTTATCCTCCGTCTCATAGGTGGTAGCATAATAGGCGGAACTCCAGCCTGTGACCGTGGTCGTGATGATTGGAATGTCCGGTATCTCATTATCCAGGTACGCGACGGCATGATAGAGTCCCCTGGCGTGTTTCGTCTCTCTGGACGTGACCACATAATCCGTCACCCGTGAAAACAGGGAAAAAGACGCCGCCGCGATCAGTACGAACGTCAGCAGCGTTTTCACGGGAGTCCGCAAAAGCATTTTAAAGACAAGGGATTTTCGCATGGTCGCTCTCTCCTTTCCGCCCATATGAAAAATTCGGCTCGCATGATTCAGATCCATATAGCAATCATTGCAAGCCGAATAAACTACGAATTCAATTTTTCATAATGCCGTCTATATCTTATTCAAATGATAAATCGTTTGATAATCACGTTTGAAAAACGTCCGCAAACTTTTCGATATCTGTGTCATCTAAAAGTCCCTGCTTGTTGATTTATCATAACATATTTTTCTCCTTACGTCTTTGGTTTGTCCGCAATATGTCGTTTTGCGTCCTTAATCTTTCATTCGGCAACACGTCCTATCTACTTTCCACCTCCTTTGCTCTTATTAAAAAATGTTATCGAAGCCTTGTAGACCTCCTTCTCCTGACTCCAATGGACGATTCCCCCATATTTTTCAACCCTGGCTTTCACCGACTTCTTGCCGTATCCGTGCACTCGATTGCGCTTTCCTCTCTTTCTGCGGCCATCCGAGTCCCTGTGCTCGCCACCTGAATGTTCTCCGGCTGAAAATGTATTCGCTATCTCCACAAACGTCATGTCTCCGGACGGCTTCATCTGGATCCGGATCCACCGGTCTCCCCGGGTCATCCTCTGACAGGCCTCGATGGCATTATCCAGCAGGTTTGAAAGGATCATGCACCAATCGTCCTCCCCGATGGGAAGTTTCTCCAGCGGTTCTGTCTCCGCCACGATCTCGATCCCTTCTTTCTCCGCCCGGCTCAGTTTTTGGTTCAAAAGCATATCTGCGACTTCACTGTCTGTGCGGATATATTCCTTCACCTGCGTTGTGGCTCCCTGAAGCTTTTCTATGTAGGCGTTCGCTTTGTCAAGCTCCCCGCGCTCACAGTAATGTCTCAGAACCGTCAGGTGGTTTTTCATGTCATGGGAAGAATATACGAAATTCTGATAGTCCGCCCGAATTTTCTGATAGCTATTTCCCATCAATCTGTTCATATCTTCCATCAAACGAATTTCAGCAAAAATACCAGTTCCCTTCAGGAAGGCAAAAAATGCAAAAGCAACAAATCCTATCACCATCAAGATATGCACTAAGCTTTTTGCATTTCGATTTAATCCATAATCCTCAACCTGCATTTGCATAAAAATAATCAGATAAAAAGCGACTAAATCGAAAACATAGACTCCCCTTCGAAACACTTTTAAATCCAAATGATACTTGCGCACTCCTTTTGAAAAAAATCCATAAATCACACAGAGCACAGCAAGAGCGGCGGTACTGCAGCCGACTTTATATACTCCATAAATATAATATAGCTGTTCATATCCCACGTTCTGAAATACAACCAACAGAATAAAAGTCAAAATTAACTGTATATGGCAGCTGAATATGTTGTACGCCAATATCAGCCCTAACCATCTTTTTCTAGTCTCTCTATCTATCTTCCTTACCACAGAGCCGAAAACCATCAGACTCTGAAGCAGCATAAACATCCAGGATACCAACCCGCCTCTCACACATCTGTTCATCGCCAGCAGGGATCCCACCACGACCGTAAAGATTCCCACTCGGATTTTATTTCTATGAACCAGATCCTTTCCTTCGATCAGATCCACAAAGCAGTAACCCAGGAAAACTTCTGTCACCCCGCAGATCCACTGAAGACATCCTAGTATAATGTCCGTCATTTTCTCCGCCTCCAATACTCATCGATCTGATTCCTCAATTTCCGGATCGTCACATGGCTGGCACAAAGCTCCGTCCCATCCGCAAGGAAAACCGTATTTTTCTCGATTTTTTTTATATATTTGACATTTAGCGCATATCCATGGTCAAACGGCAGAAACTCCGGTTTGCCGATATCGTTCACCGTTTCTCTTAAGGATTTCCTTTCTTTATACTCGCCGCTCTCTGTGACAAAAATGATGTTCTTCCCTTCTTTGCGCAGATACTGGATATCCGGGATCCGGATCCTCTCATAGCGCTGCCTGTTCTGAATGAGATAATAGTCCTCTTCCTTCGCTTTCTTCTCCCCGGCGATCTCGCTGAGGATCGTGGGCAGCTTTTTCTCCATCTCATCCTTCAATAAATAGTGGTAGGCCCTGATCCCCATGTCGTAACTGGAAAATGCATATTTCCGATAAGCGGTAAGAAACACGATGCAGGCGTCGCTCTGCCACCGTCGGATCTTTTTTGCAAGCGTCAGTCCGTCTGTCCCCGGCATCTCCACATCAAGAAGAAACAGATCATATCTCTGTCCCTTCTTTGCCTGCCCCAGCAGTTCTTTTCCATCTGTGAACCCCTGACATTCACATTCCGGATTCCAGTCCATGACCTGACGACAAATGATTTCCATCATATCCGTATTGTCATCCGCAACTGCAACTTTCATCCTGACACTCCTCTGTTTTTTGATTTCCGTGTTCTCATGACGCAAGTATAGCACAAGCCATTACCTTTGACTACATGAATTCGTCCACAATATGTCATTTTGTGTCCTTCATCTTTTTAATTATTTCTTTCCATCGCCAAAATCTTTTTTTCATGATTTCCCTTGCATTTTCAGGAAACGCAGCATATAATATCATAAAAGTGTGAAAAATATACACGAATTTCCATATAAAAATGTGATGAGGTATGCGATGGAACGATTCATATTGAATAATTTGTTAAAATGGAAAGATTCCAAACACCGCAAACCCCTGATTCTAAAGGGCGTGCGGCAGGTGGGCAAGACTTGGGTGCTGAAGGAATTCGGCAAACGGTACTATGAAAACGTAGCCTATTTTAACTTCGATGAAAATGAGGAATACAGACATTTTTTTGAAACCAACAAAGATGTGGATCGTATTCTGCAAAATCTTATTCTGGCAAGCGGACAGCGGATTCTTCCTGAAAAGACTCTGATCGTCTTCGATGAGGTACAGGACTGTCCAAAGGTCATCAACTCTATGAAATATTTCTGCGAGAACGCGCCGCAATATCACATTGCCTGTGCCGGGTCGCTGCTGGGCATCGCGCTGTCTAAGCCCTCCTCCTTTCCGGTGGGCAAAGTCAACTTCATGCAGCTCGACCCTATGACCTTCACAGAATTTTTATTGGCAAATGGAGATGGGAATCTCGTGGAATATCTGAACAGTGTAGACACGATTG
>CANRMH010000054.1 GCA_947631695.1 uncultured Lachnospiraceae bacterium
CTCATGGAGATGGACTACATTCCGAGCTTCTGTACCGCATGCTACCGCGAAGGACGCACCGGCGACCGGTTCATGTTCCTGTGCAAGAGCGGGCAGATTCAGAACTGCTGCCACCCGAACGCGCTGATGACGCTGGAGGAATACCTGATGGACTATGCCTCCCCGGAGACCAAAGCCATCGGCGACAAGCTGATCGACCGGGAAATCCTCAATGTCCCGAACGAGAAGGCGAGGGCGGTCGTGCGGGAGAACCTGCGCCTGATCCGTGAGAACAACCGCCGGGATTTCCGGTTCTAATAAGATTCTAATAAGAAATTACAGGATCACCGGCCGGGGCGGCGCGTCGTCCCGGCCTTCACAAAAATTTCATGAAAGGGGAAAACAATATGAGCTTAAATAATACCCCGTCCGCCGACCGCATCCACATCGGCATTTTCGGCAAACGCAACGCCGGAAAATCCAGCATCATCAACGCCATCACCGGGCAGAACCTGGCGATCGTCTCGGATCTCAAGGGAACCACGACCGACCCGGTTCTCAAAGCTATGGAACTTTTGCCGCTCGGCCCCGTCGTGATGATCGACACGCCGGGCCTGGACGATGACGGCGAACTCGGCGCGCTTCGCATACAGAAAGCATATCAGATTCTAAACAAAACAGACATCGCCGTGCTGGTCGTAGACGCCTCCGTCGGAATGACCGCGGAGGACAGACAGATTTCCGAGCGGATCCATGAGAAGGGAATCCCCTGCGTCACCGTGATGAACAAAGCCGATCTGCTTGACGGACTCACAGAAACCATCGACCGCCGCACCAACACCATCTGGGTAAGCGCCGCCACCGGCCTGAATATCTTCGAACTGAAGGAACTGATCGCCGCGCAGGCTCCGAAGGAAGACGGGCAGAAACGGATCGTAGGCGACCTGATCCGGCCGTCCGACCTCATCGTACTGGTCGTTCCCATCGACAAGGCCGCGCCGAAGGGCCGCCTGATCCTGCCGCAGCAGCAAACGATCCGGGACATCCTGGATTCCGGTGCCGCAGCGGTCGTGGTCCGGGAACTGGAACTGAAGGAGACGCTGGACTCCCTCGGCAGGAAGCCGGCAATGGTCATCACGGACAGCCAGGCGTTCGCCAAAGTCTCAGCGGAGACTCCGGCGGATATCCCGCTGACCTCCTTCTCCATTCTATTTGCAAGATATAAGGGAAATCTGGAGACGGCCGTGAAGGGCGCGTACGCCCTGGACACACTGGAGGACGGGGATACCGTCCTCATCTCCGAGGGCTGCACCCACCACCGCCAGTGCGACGACATCGGCACGGTAAAGATGCCCGGCTGGATCCGGAAACACTGCGGAAAAGACGTGAAGTTTGCATTTACCAGCGGCACGGAATTTCCGCTGGATCTGTCCGGATATAAACTGATCGTCCACTGCGGCGGCTGCACGCTGAACGAACGCGAGATGCAGTACCGCCTGAAATGTGCCGCGGATGCGGGGATCCCCATGACCAATTACGGAACCGCAATCGCTCACATGACAGGGATCCTCAAGCGCAGTCTGGAACCCTTCGGGCTGTGAATGCGAACCGCAGTTTTGCCGACCGGAAAATTTCACACCGCCCGCAGTTCGCCGTCCCGCATCCGAAGCGCCACGTCGGCGGCCTCGGCGACCTCGCTGTCGTGCGTCACGATAATCACGCAATAGCCCTTTTTATGCGCGAGGCTCACCAGGATTTCGATGATGTTGTCCGTATTCTCGGAGTCGAGATTTCCGGTCGGCTCGTCGGCCAGGATCACGCGCGCGCTGGACGCAAGGCTCCTCGCGATCGCCACGCGCTGGCGCTCCCCGCCGGAGAGCTTTGACGGATACCGGTTCATCTGCTCCTTCGTGATGCCCACACCCTCCAGCAGCGCCTCCGCCCTGGGGCGCGCGTCCTTCGGGTGTACCCCGCACAGTTCCATCGGGAAGCAGACATTTTCTGCGACCGTCAGGAGAGGAAACAGGTGAAATGCCTGAAAGATCATGGAGATGCACTCCCGGCGGTAGCGGTCGAGATCGAGTCCCTCAAGGCTCTCCCCGTCGAAGCAGACCTCCCCTTGTGTGGGAAGGTCCAGCCCGGCGAGCAGGGAGAGCAGGGTCGATTTCCCGGAGCCGGAAGGCCCCACGACCGCGTAGACCTTCCCCTCCTCAAACGCATAGGAAATATCCGACACGGCCGCTTTCGGCGCGTTTCTGTATGTATAGGTTACATTCTTTAAATCTAAAACTGACATCTGTTTCCTACTCCTTTCCCTGTAAAAGTTCGAGAATCCTGCCCTTTGTCACCTGCACCGCCGCCGCGCACGCCCCGCAGACACTTGCGAGGAAATACAGCGCGTAGCAGAGTCCCAGCGTCTCCCTGCTTCTCACAAACAATCCCGGACTGTAAAGCAGAAGCCCTCCCGCCACCAGGATGATCCCGGCGACGCACAGAACCGCCTGCTCCGCCGCCAGCATACACCGCGCACGCTTCTTCGTGACACCGAGGATCCGCAGGAACGCGGCCTCCCTGGCCGACTGCAGGATCACCAGGGCGGAACCGATCAGCCCGATCAGGGCGGCGGCAGCCACGGCGACGGGGAAGAGTGCCTCTATCATGTCGCGGATCCGCCCGACATTCTCAAGCCCCGCGGAATCGATATAGAAAGACGCTGTCTGCGCGTACTTCATGCCCTCTTCCTTTTGTTCCTCCAGAAATGCGTTCAGCTCCTTCAGCCTGTCATTGTCCGCCAGCGTAAACTCGCAGTATCCGACGGAGAACGGCTGTCCATAGAGGGCTTCCGCCGCGCTGTTCGCCGCCATGAAAATGCCGGCGTCGTTCACCGCATCCCCGGAGTCCAGGATCCCTGCGACCTTGTACGGCTTGCCTGCCCTCTCCACCGCCTTCTGAAATTCTGCCTCGTCATCATACAGATCCGAGATAAAGTTGTACAGGTCATAGGTCATCAGATGGATCTCATCCCCCGGTTGGATCCCATATATCTGTGCCAGCGACTTCCCGACCACGCACATCGATCCGTCGACTTCTAAGTTGAAATTCTTACATTCTTCCGCATACTCAACCTCATAATCCCCTGTCAGGCAGCGGTCGAGATCGTTCGTGAACGTCACGGGTTCCGGGACGCCGTCGCTGTTCACGCACAGGCTCATTTTTCCATAATAGTAAATATTATCCGCCAGCCCGGAGTCCGCCAGTTCCGAGAGGGAGGACGACGCAAATCCCGCCGCGCTGCCCTTCACCTCCGTCCTGTGGAATGCGTCCCGGTAGTTCAGCCTTGCCAGCGCAAAAGCCCCGACGCCCGTCGCAAGCACGGCCGCAAGAGCCAGCGACACCGCGGTCTTCCCGTACCCGCGCCGCATGTGGCGCAGAAGATACGCGCTCACCTGGCGAAACGCCCCGTAGCGTCTCCCCGAAGATAATTCCATCTCGCCTGCGGGATGCAGTTTCCCCACATCCGCCCCGGCAAAGGCGAAAGCCGGCTCCGCAGATTCCTGCACGGCGGTTTTCTCCTCCTGTTTGCGGGATGAACCCTCCGACAAAAGTTCCAGCGGCGGGGTCTTGTGCATCTTCCGCAGGAAGAGCAGGGCGACAACCACGAGGAACGCAAGCTCCGCCGCCAGACACAGAGCCACCGTCCACGCGGACGGCCTCACGTCCAGGACATATTCCTGCGGCGCGCCGTCCGTCAGATCGGCAAGCGCCCTCGCCATTTCCCTTGAGGTGTAGAGGATTCCCGCCGCGCCTCCGAGGGGGATCGCGACCGCCGACAGGACGGCAAAGGGCAGCACGACTGCATTTCCCGCTCTCTTTGTCGGCGCGCCCAGCGTCCGCATGATGGCGTAGGGCTTCCTGCTCCTGCCAATGTAGAGGTAGACCGCGAGAAGCAGCGCCAGCGCCGATGCCGCCGCATACAGCACGGCCGTCAGAAGCGCCGTCCTCCTGCCCCTCTCGAAGCTGTCCTGGATCCCCAGCCATCCTCCGTCCGAGAAGCGAAGGCCCAGCCCCAGCTCCGCCGCCATCGGCTCCGCGGCTTCCCGGAATTTCTCGATATCCCGGGCGTCTTCCACCAGGACGCTGAACTCTCCCGTATCGGCCACGTAGTCGTCCGGAACCTCCACCGGCAGCAGCGAGGACGGCACAAAGACGGTATTGATCGTGTAGGCCCATTCCTGCTCCTGCGTGCGGGCCGAATCATCGTCCATGAAGCAGTACGATCCGACGATCCTGAGCCTTGCGTCGGCGATAAAATCCGAATTCTCCCGTCTGCCCCTGGACAGCGCGCCATTCGCGTAACTCTGGTTCCTCAGCTGATCGCCGAGCTTCACATCGATCTCGTCGCCCACGGACAGCTGGTGTCTCGACAAAAACTCCTCGCTCACCACACAGACGTCCTCATCCCCCGTCACCAGAGGCCTTCCCTCATTGACGACCATTTTCCGCTCGTTGAAGCGCGGGATCGCGCGCATGTCCGAAGTGTACACGATGTCGTAGGTGTACATGTCCTTTTGGACGCCCTCCACCCAATTTTTCAGATAGGCAAATTCCTCCGTGTCGAGGTAATCCTCGCCCAGCCCGTCCACGACATAGAAAGCGGGCTTGTCCGGATTCGACGGATCGAGCAGCTGCAGCGAAAGGACATTTCCGGTCGTGGCGTCGCACGCCGCCAGCGCCAGGCACCGGCTCCCCTTCGCAAGCCCGTCGTAAAAGGATACGGGGAGCGTTCCGTAGGCAAAGCCCTGCCCCAGCCTCAGCTCGTATTCCTCGTCATCCCAGCGGTATGTCTCTAATTTCAGCGTCTCCTCCGGATTTGCGGTGAGATCGCCCGCCAGCACCTTCACGTCGTCCAGCAGCAGCTTGATATTGCCGCCGTCCGGGCTTTCCTCGTACCCCTCGTACGTTCCCTCCAGCACATACTGGGCGCTCGATCCCGCGCCCTCCATGCGCTTGTAATCCTCTACCATCCCGGCCGTCATATACCGGTGATCCGCCACCGTAACGCCCGGCAGGGAGGAAAATTCCTCCATCTTCTCCTTCTTTGGCCACGGCTTATTGCCCGCGTTGAACATATAACCCCACTCTCCGTCGTCGTACATCACGGCCGGAGTCGTGAGATCCAGGGCGGCGACGCCGTGGTAAAAGCTCTCGGCATTCTGCGCCTCCCTGCTCGTGACAGCGTAATCCGTCACACGCGAAAACAGGGAAAAGGACGCGGCCACGACCAGAAGGAAGGTCAGCGCCGTCCTGACCGGAGCGCGCAGGAGCATCTTCCACGCGACGGAGCTTCTCACCCGCACGGGGCCGGGAAACCCGCCGCCCGCAGCTCTGCCGCGAACTCGGACTCCGTCCGTCCTGGCGCCGCTCATCTTCGCGCTGCCCCTCTTAGTGCTGCCGATCTTGGTGTCGCCCTCCCAGATGCGCGCAAATCTGCGCTTCATAAAGTTCCCCCTGCGCGAAAACAGTGGGATCCCGAAGGCTCTCTTCCCGGCCCGTTCCGCCTTCATGGATCTGACGATGCACTCCATATACCGGATCTTCTCTTCCTCGCCAAACCCGGCCGTCAATTCGCGGTCCACCCCGATCTCGATCGCATGGGTGACAAACTGCCTCAGCAGATATGCAAGCGGATTCCACCAGAAAACGGTACACAAAAGCTCGCAGAAAAGCTTCTTAACCATATCGTGGCGGTAATAGTGCAGCATCTCGTGCTTTAAAATGTCAAAGAATTCCTCCTTTGGATAATCTGCATCCGGCATCAGGATCTTCGGATGAAGCAGGCCGAAGACCGCCGGGGCGCGGATCCCGCACACCAGCAGAATCTCAAACCGCTTCTTTCTCCCCAGCTCTTCATTCACGCGCTCCAGCACAGCCTGTGCGTCGTTTCGGATATAGACCGGACATCTCCTGACCATGCGGGAAAACCACAGGCAGTTCCCCGCATGGGCGAGAAATCTGCACAGCGCTCCCGCCGCCCAAAGACAAAGCAGCAGTCTCATAGCGGCTCATCCCCCTTTCCGCTTTCCGCCTTTTTTTCCTTCAGAAATGCTTCCAGCTCCTCGATCAGCTCACCCTCATATTCCATCTCGAACAGAGCGTTCAGCAGCCCGCTCACGGACGCCAGCCGCCCGAACGGATAGATCTCCTCTGTCACATACTTCGCAGCGTATTCCTCCGGCGTTATGGCCGGCGAATACCTTCTGGTCAGAACGGTACCGCTATGTACAATGCCATCCACCTTCACAAGCCCGACCGCGAGCAGCTTCCGGAGTACCGCCTGCACCGTGTTGATGCTGAGGCTCGGCTTCCTCTCCGGGACGTCCGACGCGATCAGCGGCTCCCCCGCCGCCCACAGCACGTTCATCACATCCAGCTCCCGCCTGCTCAGCGCAACCTTCTCCTTCTTATCCAACCTTCTCACCTCGTTTTCCGATTTCTGCATCCCGCCGTGCGGATCAAACGATCTCCTTCGCGGCAGGATGATCTTCTTTTTCTTGTATAAATTTACAATATAATATAAAAAATACTTTGTCAATATTTTTTTACTGTCTTAAAGAAATTTTAAGACGGCGGGACAAACCGCCGCCTTAACCGAAGAATTTGTCATGGCTATTCCTCTGTTATCATTTTTAAAATCTGTTTTTCATTCTTCTGGGAGTATTCGCTCAATCGATATGTTCGTATTCTTGCCTTCGCAATCTCGGGAATCAGAAAACCATTGTTGGAAAGCTTTACGCATCGATTGATGATCGTCTTATTTGTCACTCCGATCTTTTTGCTCAACTCAATCGGCGTAAATTCATAGACATGGTTTTCAGTAGAAATGCCAGCAACTCTTTTTCTTTTCTATTCAGATAAGACATGCTTCCCTCCAGATCAGCGCCAGAATTTCGCTGCCGCAGGAAGCTCGACGGCATTCACTGAAAAACGATTTTCGTCAATAGCAGAAATCCTTCTCAAAATCTCATTGGCAAGCGTAACTTTTATCATCCGGTTCTTCCTCCCTCTGCCGTTTCTATCACATATATTATACATCTCCCGAACAAATTGTTACACTAAATTTACACTATTTTACAGTTATTCTTCCGCCTGCAAGATCGCCTGCCGCAAATGGGGCCAGGTAAGCATCTCAGAGGCAAAAAAGCGGTTCCCCTCTTTCCGCAATCCGTCACTCTGCCGGAGCGTTCAGGCCGATGCTGATGGTCAGAAGTTCATCCTCCATCCAACAGTAGTACCTATCGTAGTATCCGCAGTATCCCAGTATATCCCAAAGCTCCTGTTTATTGGCGTCCGCCCAGGTCCTGGCCCGGTCGTAGTCAGCCTGATTTTCAAATTTGACCGTAAGCACATTAGAGCCTGCGCTGTACTGCTCATAAAAAGCAGCGGCAATGGCGTCCACATCGAAGCTGCTGAAATAATACCCCTCATGCCTGTGATAGTTGAAAGGCTGAGGGTCATACATCGCGCCGTCAGAGTCGTTCTGATTATGGCCGACCACATTCTCATGGGAATCGACCTTCTGTATCTCGTCGGTAGTCAGTCCGAAATACGAATACAGGATATATGGCTCTCCGTTTGTATCAGTCATGTCCAGATCGTCCCATGTGACATCCATGTTCGTATCGTTTGTCTGCTCACCGATGGTGTTCCATGCGTGATCCTCCGATACGACGACGTGGTAGTAATTGTAACCCGGATAATACTGCCGTCCTGTCCGCATGGTCCACTCCCGCATCACATAGCTGAAGGCGTAGGCGTAGCCTTGACACACAGCGGAATTTTCTACCAGTGCGCCGTATATGTCGTGGCAATGGGTACCGTTCTTCGTCTGATCGTAGGTGACCCGGCGTATCAACTCGTCGTGGACGGTCTTTGCCGCCTTCCATGCATCGGCGTCAGCAGGGATAAGGCTCAGATATTCCTCTCTCGCAGCGTCAATCTCATTCTGCATATGGGCAATCTGACTATCGTCGCAGCTGTAAGTGAAGTCATAGTATATCCATCGCAGATCATGCCCCTCCCACAAGGCGCGACCGCCGCCGGAAGTACCGCATGACGACATCCAGAAGTATGGGTACCCATACCTCTCGCCAAGCGTATCATAATTATTAGCGGACACAAACTCCGGCACGACAGACACCACGCAGACCCGCGGTTTCTTGGCGCGTATGACGGTGTCCAGCTCATCGTCAAATTTCTGCTTCAGCCTGTTGTACTCGTCGTAATCCTCCACGTCATCAATTGTAAACAGGGACGCCTCGTCCACGATGATCGGGACATCATCCGGGACAATGTCTTCAATATCCTGGAGTCCGTCCTGTATCGAAACTGACTGCCCGCCATTTGTTATTTTCCCGCTGTCCGGCGTTTTGCTCTGCTTACCAGCGAAATCGTCAGGTTTGAACGCCCATATGACGACCACAATGAGCGCGATAGCAACAATCACCCATTTCAAGCCGCCTTTCTTTTTTGCCGACAGATGCGGATTGCCGGAACTTACGGTCGATGCGGCTTTATCCATTGTGTTCCCCTGTTCCGGGCGCGGGTCTATCCTCCGTCCGGCGCCGGGATTCCGATACTGCTGCGCAGAAGCATCCGTTCTGTTTTCCTGTGCAGGCTCTGAACCGTTCCATGCTTTATATTGGGCTGCGCCGCAATTCGGGCAAAATCGTGTGCCATCCTTAAGCTGTGTCCCGCAATTATGACAATACATGCAGTTCTCCCTCCTCACTCCGGCAGGGAGCCCAAATACTCCCGTATAAAACCTGCCACTGTCTGATAGGCGTGACTACGAACCGGTGCGTCCGTATTCCCACCGGTGACGAAAGCGACACAACAGACCACAGCCAGCAGACTGATAGTCAAAAACAAGAATCCCACCGGGATCTTCAGCTGTCGATCCGGATGAAGATAATATGTCCAAAGGTCCGGCACGGCCAGGAGCGCCCCGCCCAGCAGGGCGAATACGACCGCCAGTGCCAGATAGGAATAGAAACTGTCGGCAAGACCTATGGCGAGCAGCGACCGAAAGAGTCCCATCAGTTGGGCTATCATCCCGCTGAATGTATCAACATAAAGCAGATGCTCTCCGTACTCCGCAACGCCACAAAGCGCCCAGGCGAGCGTCTCTGTGAATATGACCGCTCCCACGGTAACGACGGCGCAGATCACAGTCCCGGCAATACCCAGCCTTTTTGACAGCATCCTGTAGCCGGAAAAGACAGCCAGACCCATACAAAGGCCCTGAATGCCGATCCATATCCCCATCGTCTCACCGGAGAAAGCTACGGCAAACATGAGTATGACGCCAAGCAGCGCGCCGAGTACGCCCCGAAAAACCCGTTCCTTCTGAACAGGCCGGGCCGAAGCCGCCGGCGTTGGAGCCGGGCCAGAGGCGGAATCCGGCACAGGGACGGAAGCGGGTTCCGGCCCGTCCAGAGCCACTCCGCAGTAATGGCAAAACCTGCTTCCGCCAGGGATCTCTTTCCCGCAGTTATGACAAAACATTCTATTTCCTCCTTTACGTGTACTGTTTATCGCTTCATGCCGAAAATATCCTTTCCATAAAAGTCTCTTTCCCGGTACAAAACTCAATCAGAATTACACTTTGAGTGCTTCACAGAGTTATGCACTCTGTGAGAACTAATACACTCGTATTCAGTTTAATTAAAGCACGCAAAAGCCCTTTTGTCAACGAACAGGAATGATTCCTCTGTGCATACGAATATACAATATTCCTTTGTGCCTCATGCTGGAAAACGGTGCAAAAATATGTTGGACTAAAACAAAACCATTGCGTACGCCCATGCCTATATCGTGGTTGCCCAAACCGGCATAAAAGGACAGCGAACCATAAACGATCTGTTCATCCTGCAGATTCACTGTCCCCTGTAAATTCTCGTTTTAATATAACTATCAGTTTCTGCCTACACGCCCGCTTTTTTGCAGATATCCTCCAGGCAGCACTTCTCGCAGAAGGGCTTCGTCCGCGCGGTGCAGACCTCCCGGCCGTGGTACACCAGCCGATGGCAGAGATCATTTCCCTCCTGGGGCGGAACAATCTTCCACAGCGCCATCTCCACCTTCTTCGGTTCCTTTATCTCCTTCACAAGCCCGATGCGGTTGCTCAGCCGGATGCAGTGGGTATCCGTCACGATCGCAGGCTTCCCGAACACATCGCCCATGATCAGGTTCGCGCTCTTCCTTCCTACGCCCGGAAGCTTCAGGAGCAGATCAAAATCCTCCGGAACCTTCCCGCCGTACTCGTCCCGCAGGATCTTCATGCACGCGCTGATGTCCCGGGCCTTGCTCCTTCCAAGCCCGCAGGGGCGGACGATCCGCTCGATGTCGTCCACGTCCGCGTCCGCCAGCGCGTTCACA
>CANRMH010000055.1 GCA_947631695.1 uncultured Lachnospiraceae bacterium
ATGTAGATGAGGGAATTCCGGAAGCGCGCATTACAGAGAAATTGAAGAAATATTATAATCTGCAGAGGGAAGAATCGGAGACATATCTTAGACGGTTTGCCAGAGAGAGGGAGACACACGCGGAGCAGTAAAATCCGGTTTTTGCGGCGGTTGAGAGCGCTGTCCGATCAGTCAGGGGCAGGACGGAGCTGCCCTTGCTGCTTTTATTGCTTTTTCCGGCTTGTCTTGTTATAATAAAACGGTATGAAAAAAGGAAAGAGAGGTTCGGATCAGCTATATGATATTCCGAAAGCGTGAAACGGTCAGTCAGCATCTGTCAGGTCAGGATGCAGATCTCGGGGAAGGCGCCTGGACACTGGTAATTCGCCCCAGAGCTTCTTTTTTTCAGTTCCCGATAAAAGAAATGATTGAATATCGTGATTTGTTGTGGCTGTTTGTCAGGCGGGATTTTAAGACAATGTACAAGCAAACGGTGCTGGGGCCGGTCTGGATTTTCCTGAATCCTCTGATGACTACGGTCATGTTTACCGTGGTCTTTGGAAAGATTGCCAGTATCCCCACAGATGGAATTCCGGATTTTTTATTTTATATGGCCGGAAATATTCTGTGGACATATTTTGCCGATTGTCTGACGGCGACGGCCGGTACTTTCCTGGGCAACGCAGGACTGTTCGGAAAAGTATATTTTCCCAGGATGGTGATGCCTGTTTCGGCTGCCGTGTCAAAGATGATTAAGTTTGGCGTGCAGCTTTTGCTGTTTCTTGTTTTTGTGTTTTGGTATTTGGCGAGAGGAAATGTTCATTTGACGGGATGGTGTCTGTTTACCCCTGTTTTGCTGCTGCAGCTGGCTCTTCTCGGGCTGGGGGTCGGAATGATTCTGGCTTCTTTGACGGCAAAGTACAGGGATTTGCAGGTGCTGGTTGGCGTTGGCGTGCAGCTTTGGATGTATGCTACGCCGATTGTCTATCCTCTGTCGGAAATTCCGCAGAAGTGGCAGTGGGTAATGATGTGCAATCCGGTATCCTTTGCGGTGGAGTGTTTTCGATGCGGATGGCTGGGCTGCGGAACGGTATCGTGGATGCATTTTGCCGCCGCGTGGGTATGGACTTTGGCGCTTTTGACTATAGGAATGCTGCTGTTTAATCGTACTCAGAGAAATTTTATGGATACGATCTAGGGGTAGAAAAGAGAACGAATGGAAGAAAGAGAAGTAGTGATCAGGGTAAGAGAGCTGGCGAAAGAGTATCATCTGGGAGTGATCGGGCGTGATACCCTGCAGCATGAAATACAGAGCTGGTGGGCGAAACGGCGGGGCAGACCGGATCCGAATATCAGAATTGACCAGGAAAGGAATATGGATGCAGCTGGAGAGAGATTTCTGGCGCTGCAGGGGATTTCTTTCGATATTTACAGAGGGGAAAGAGTAGGCGTTATCGGAGCGAACGGAGCGGGGAAATCAACGCTTTTCAAACTTATTGCGAGGGTGACGTCCCCCACGCAGGGAGCGATTGGCCTGAAAGGGCGCGTATCCAGTATGCTGGAGGTGGGTACGGGGTTTCATGGCGAGCTGACCGGAAGGGAGAATATTTATTTAAACGGCGCGATTCTTGGAATGAAGCGTCAGGAGATTGACGAAAGGCTTGAGGATATTATCGCGTTCTCGGAATGCGAGACGTTCATAGATACGCCGGTGAAACGATATTCCAGCGGGATGTATGTGAAGCTTGCCTTTGCCGTGGCCGCACATCTGAATTCTGAGATTTTGCTGATGGATGAAGTGCTTGCCGTAGGGGATATGCGGTTTCAGAAAAAATGCCTGGCGAAAATGGCGGAATTATCCGAGGATGAGCAGAAAACCATTCTGTATGTCTCTCACAATATGGAGACGATAAGGACGCTGTGCAGCCGCTGCCTGGTCTTGCAGCAGGGCAGGCTGGTTTTTGACGGAGATCCGGAGGAGGCGATTGCGAAGTATCTGGGAGATGTAGTGCAGATGAAGCTTCGCTATAATTATGATCATGCCGGAGATCCCCGAAGGATGACGGGAAAACTTCAATTTCAATGGCTGGAACTGGAGCGTTCAAACCGGATATCGGCGGCTGAGGGCTTACGGTTTCGATTGAGTTTTTTTGTGAGAGAGGCCGTGGAAGATCTGCACATTCGTCTTACGATCCTAAATCGGGAGGGCCAGGCGGTAGGCACATCTATTTCGGGAAGCCTGGGAGCTTTTTCAGAGGGGACGTCTGCCTGCGTGATGCTAAGATTTGAAACACACACGCTGGCCAGGGGAGAGTATCTGGCGGAGCTGGCGGCGGTGGAACCGATCGGGTCGGGTCGGCAGAAGCGCCATGCGTGGCAGGAACACGCGTTTGCGTTTGAGATCACGGAGGATGCGTTCAAACAATACCGGATCGGATGGAATGCAAAAAAATGGGGATATACGGTGTATCCGGATTTAGAGGTACTGGACTGTGAAATATCGTCTGAAGGAATATGAGGAAATCATAAGGGAAGTATTGGAAAGCGGCGGGGAGTTTCAGATGTATCCCAAAGGGACCAGTATGCTGCCGCTGCTGAGAGAAGGATCCGACTGGGTAATGTTGGTGAAGCCTGAAGGACAATTATCTCCCGGCGATATTATTTTTTATCGCAGGCGCAGCGGCGCGTATGTGCTGCACCGGATCGTCAGGGTCAATGAAGGGAATTATGTGCTATGCGGCGATAACCAGATTCAAATGGAGAATGATATTCGCAGGGAACAGGTGATCGGACGAGTAAGCGCGGTGGGAAGAGGAAATCGGGTTTATAAAAAAGACAGCTTTCCTATGCGGCTTTACGAGAGGATCTGGTGCTTTTTCCCGTTCAGGAGACTGTATTTCAGGGTGTTTGGTCATCGGTATCGGATAAAGACGCCGGAAAGGATAAAAAGATGTTTCAGATTTTGATGGCTGGATTAGTAGTGGAGATCAGAAATCGATATTCCTATGTGGAGAAGCAGTGTAAGGATTGGGTCTGTTTACAGACGGAGCATGCCGATATTGTGGCGGAGGCCTCGGAAGAGGAAATCCTCCGGGAACAGACAAGGGCGCGGTTCGCGCCGTCCCTGGAATTGTGCGAGAGCATTTGTATTTATCGTGCGATCGCAAGGGAACTGACGGCGTTTTCCGCTTTTGTCATGCATGGGGCCGCCGTGGAATTGGACGGGCAGGCTTATGTTTTTATTGCGAAAAGCGGTGTGGGAAAGACCACGCACACAAAATTGTGGATCAAATGTTTTCCGGACAGGGCGGCCTACATTAACGGGGACAAACCGGTGATGCGATGGCAGGGGGACAGGCTCTTCGCTTACGGAACGCCGTGGATGGGAAAAGAGGGATACGGATGTTCAGGGTTTGCTCCGGTGAAGGCAATTTGCATGTTGGAGCGCGGGGAGGAAAATCAAATTGAACGCGCGGACGATGCAGTGATTGTGAGCCGTTTGTTTCACCAGGTCCTTTTGCCGGAGGAAGCTTCGGAGATGGAATTGTTTATGGAGATGATGGATCGTATGGTCAGAGAGATCCCTTTTTATGTGTTGAAATGCAATATTTCAGACGAGGCGGCCCAATTAGCCTGTCGGGTTATGAGCCGGGACGGCGTCGGAGAGTATGCGGAGGTGTGAGATGGATAGAAAGCGTGAATGGAGATATCTGTTGGAGATCGTGCGTTACGGTCTGGATGGCGGCGATTGTCCCTGCAGCGAGGAACAGCCGGACTGGGAATATTTGTACCGAGTTTGTAAGCGTCACAGAATAGAGGGGATCGTGTGCAGCGCGCTGGAAAAGATGCCTGCCGAACTGCATCCGCCCATGGAGATACTGGAAAAATTCAGATATACGTGGAAAGTGGAGACAGGCAGGGAGGCAGTTCAGCAGTTCGCGCTGGAAGAACTTCTGGACGCATATGAGAAGGCGGGAGTGGACTGCGTTCTGCTAAAAGGTATCCTGGTGAAGAAATTTTATCCGAGTCCGGAGCTGCGCATGATGGCGGACCTGGATATTCTGTATCGTCCGAGACAGGGTAAAAGAGTGAATCGGATTCTTCTGTCCCAGGGATATGTCTGCGATCATACGGATGACAATCATAAAGTTTATTTCCGGAAACCTTTTATGAATATAGAGATGCATCATAGAGTTGTTTACGAGGGACATTTCAGTGATTATTACAAAGATATTTGGAAACGCGTGAAGCTGCAGGAGGGAAAAAAACATATATATTGCATGACCTGGGAAGATTTTTATATTTATATGATGGTTCATCTGGTGAAACATTTCCAGGGAGGAGGCAGCGGAATCCGCTCGATCATAGATATATGGCAGTTTACAAAAGTGATGAAAGACAGGCTTGACTGGAAATATATTGAGCGGGAGCTGGATAAAATAAAGCTGAATGAATTCGTACGCCATATGCAGAAACTTTGCGGTATCTGGTTCGGGGGCGGGCAGACCACCGGGTTTTACGACGACCTGACTGAATTTATTATAAACAGCGGGATTTATGGGACCGTTGGAAATTCGCATATCAGTCGGGCGATCTTTTCCGGTGACAACCAAAGAAAAGGGATTAACTACAGGCATTTCCGAGCGACTTTGCGGATTGTCTTTCTGCCATATGAAAATATGTGCAAGAAGTATTCATGGCTGAAAAAATATCCGGTTTTGCTTCCGGCGGCATGGATATACAGAATCGTTCATTTCTGCTTTAAAAAGAAAGGAAAGACAACGGAAGTGTTTGGATCTACGGAATCGGAACGGAAAAAAATATTGGAGCGGAAGGAGCTTTTTGATAAGCTTGCGCTGCCGGAACGTTAAAATGGCCGTGCGGTGTTTTGACGGAGGAAATATTTATAAAAAACAGGAGAGAAAAGATGAAGGTCAAAGAAGGATTTATGATGCGGAAAGTCGGCGATCAGATTGTAGTGGTGGCGATGGGCCAGGCCGCAAAGCAGTTTCACGGAATGATGAATCTGAATGAGACAGGAGCGTTTGTGTGGGAATTGCTGAAGCAGGAGACTTCGGAGGAAAATGTGCTTGAGGCAATGATGGAAAACTATGGAATCGACCGGGAAAGGGCGAAAAAAGGCCTGGATAGTTTTCTGGACAAACTCAGGACAGTGGGTGTATTGGAGGAATAGTTCGAAAAGATTTTTCATAAATTCTACAGAGGTTCTTCTTTAGATTTAACAGAGCTGAGATCAGATATGAGCGGAAGGTTAAAGGTGGGAGGAGAACGTGTATGAATGATGAGTTACAGAT
Source organism: uncultured Lachnospiraceae bacterium (assembly GCA_947631695.1). Lineage (GTDB taxonomy): Bacteria > Bacillota > Clostridia > Lachnospirales > Lachnospiraceae > Claveliimonas. Next base: position 5,295 of record CANRMH010000055.1, read on the forward strand.
GATTTCCGGTTTTCTGGGAGGACTGGCGCTTTTCGTGTTCGGCATGAATATGATGAGCGAGTGTCTGCAGAAAGCTGCCGGGGAGAAAATGAAGAATATTCTGAAGGTACTTACCGCAAATCCTGTCATGGGTGTGCTTGCCGGAGCTCTGGTGACGGCGGTGCTGCAGAGCAGCAGCGCGACGACAGTTATGGCGATAGGATTCGTCAGCGCAGAACTGATTTCGCTTCCTCAGGCGATTTCTGTTATACTGGGGGCCAATATCGGCACGACGATGACTGCGCAGATTATCGCGTTTAAATTCAGCGATTATATATACATAATTCTTTTTACAGGGTTTGTCATCTGGTTTATGTCAAAAACAGAAAAGGAGAAAAATATCGGACAGACCATATTTGCGTTCGGCCTTCTGTTTCTTGGAATTGAGATTATGGGAAGCGTTATGCAGCCGTTTGCAGAAAGCCCGGTATTTATCGGAATGATAGAGCAGGTGTCGGAGATCCCGGTGCTGGGAGTTGTGGTGGGAACGCTGATGACGCTGATCGTACAGAGCAGCAGCGCGACGATAGCAGTTTTGCAGAATTTTGCGTCTCAGACCGGCCCGGATGGCGTGAGCAGCATTCTTGGCCTTGCGGGAGCGATCCCGATTTTGCTGGGAAATAATGTTGGAACTACGATTACCGCGGTCCTTGCATCGGCGGGACAGACAAGAGACGCAGGAAGAACGGCGGCCGCGCACTGCGTGTTTAATATATCCGGGTGTCTGCTTTTTATCTGGTTTGTCAAACCGTTTGCGGCTTTTATCCAGCGGATATCGCCGAAGGGACCGGAGACAGCGGTGATTTCCAGACAGATAGCGAATGCGCACACGGTTTTTAATGTGGCGATGACTCTGATCTGGATTCCACTGATCTGGCTGATGGTGAGGATTGTGACATGGATCATTCCGGAAAAGACGCCGGAGTTGACGGATTATAAAAATACGGTATAGAAGAAGGATTGAGGAATGTTAAATCAATTTTCGAGGACGCAGATGCTTCTTGGCAGGGACGCGATGGAGCGGCTTGCAGGATTCAGGGTGGCAGTATTCGGGATCGGCGGCGTCGGCGGTTACGTGTGCGAAGCGCTCGTCAGGACCGGCGTTGGTGCTTTTGATCTGATCGACAACGATAAAGTGTGTCTGACGAATCTGAATCGCCAGATTATTGCGACAAGGAAAACTTTGGGTCAATACAAAGTGGAAGCGATGAAAGAACGGATGCTTGAGATCAATCCGGATGCGGAAATCAGTGTACACAAATGTTTCTTCCTGCCGGAAAATGCGCATCAATTCCCGTTTGAAAAATATGATTACGTGGTTGACGCGGTAGATACGGTATCCGCTAAGATCGAGATCATCCTGCGGGCGCAGGAAAAGAACGTCCCGGTGATCAGCTGCATGGGTGCGGGCAATAAGTTAGACGCCGGCGCGTTTCGCGTGGCGGATATTTATAAAACAAAGATGTGTCCTCTGGCGAAGGTAATGAGGCGGGAATTGAAAAAAAGAGGCGTCAGGAAACTGAAAGTTGTGTATTCGGAGGAACCCCCAAGGCGTCCGTTTGAAGATATGTCGGTCAGCTGCGGGACAAACGGCGTCTGCCCGCCCGGAACGGAGCGTAAATGCGCGGGCCGCCGGAATATTCCCGGCAGCGTCGCATTTGTGCCTTCGGCGGCCGGCCTTATGATAGCGGGCGAGGTAATCAGAGATCTGGCGAAGGAGTAGAGGAGGATTAAAATGGGCAAGAGAGCGGCATCGGAAGAACAACTGGAAAAGTTAGAGACATTGAGAACCTATCTGAAGGATCTGGGAAGCGTGGCCGTCGCTTTTTCCGGCGGGGTAGATTCGACCTTTTTGCTGAAAACGGCACATGACGAATTAGGTGAGAACTGTATTGCAGTCACGGCGGCGTCCTGTTCTTTCCCCGAAAGGGAACTGAACGAGGCCAGGGATTTCTGCAAAGCGGAAGGGATCCGGCAGGTTGTCGTGGAATCGGAAGAGCTGGAAATAGAGGGATTCTGCGAGAATCCGAAAAACCGCTGTTATCTCTGCAAAAAGGAATTGTTTGAGAAAATCGGAAGAATAGCGGAAAAAGAGAACCTGAAAGCCGTCGCGGAGGGTTCCAACCTGGACGATAACGGAGATTACCGGCCGGGACTGCAGGCTGTCGCAGAACTGGGAGTGAAAAGTCCGCTGAGGCACTGCGGTTTGTCAAAAGCGGATATCCGCGCGCTGTCGAAAGATATGGGACTGGCGACATGGAATAAGCAGTCTTTTGCGTGTCTTTCGTCCAGATTCGTATATGGGGAAACGATTTCCAAAGAAAAGCTGTCTATGGTAGACCGTGCGGAACAGCTGCTTCTGGATTTAGGGTTTCATCAGGTGCGAGTCCGGATCCATGGCAGGATAGCGAGGATTGAAGTACTGCCGGAGGAATTTGAAAAAATATTGGAAAACAGGGAAAGAATCTCAGATGAGCTGAAAGAGATCGGATTTACATACGTTACGATGGATCTGCAGGGGTATCGCACAGGGAGCATGAACGAGACTCTTCATGTGTGAGGTGTGGAGACGACAGAGAGAAAGCTGTGAATATACAACCTGGTGGAATCTTTTTATAGCTAACATCATCACTCCGGAAAATAAGTTTGTTTTGTACTGGGTTGAGCGAAAGGTGTGAAGCATTTCAAAGAGAAAGAAGGAGGTCGGAGAGTTATGTGTGAAGCGGTTGAGAAATATGCACAGAAGTATGGAGAAAGAAAAAGAGTGGATACTTTGTGTGGAGCAGTAGTGAATTTGATGGAGACATTGAAGCTTACAGCGGAGCAGGCAATGGACGCGCTTCGCATATCGCCGGAGGAACGGACAGCCATTTCGAAAAGGCTGTAGGAGTTTCTCTTTATCAGAAGAAAATGATGTCACTGTGAAATATGGAGACATTAGGAATTATGATATATCACCTGGTGGAAGCAGGATAGAGAAATTTGTCCTGCTTTCTATTGTTTTCTGATATGTAGTATAAGAAAAAGGACAGGACAAAATAAAAGAACAAACGTTCGGATAGATATGGACATTTTAAATCGGGTGTGATATGATAATCATGATATGGGATGAACTGGAAAACTATAAAAAAGATTTTGTGTGCGGATGATATGGACAGTTTGACAAAGGCAGAATGCGCACTATGATGAATTTCTGGCTTATAGGCAAACTTTTTCACTATGAATTTCGGAAGTGTTTCACAATGACGAATAGAAAAAATTATGACTTGGGTAAAAGTATCCGAGTCAATGTTCAGGTTAGTACCCAAGTTGAAAATTTCAATAAAATGGTTTTATACTGTGCTGTGAGACAAAGAGTAGAGAAGAAATATCAGGATTATAGCATGGAATAAAATAGTTTGTTATAATTAATGATAAAAGAAATACAGAAAATTATAAAGGTGGAGGATCAAATGACAACAGCGGATAAGAATTTATTAGACTATATTGTTGTTTGTATCAGTGAATTTGCAAACCGGAATGAGATGCATATGCGGGACGCATATATTTATTTAAAAAACCATAAGGGATTAGAGTTTTTAAAAGAATTTTATGATGTGGAACACACACTTTCATTTGATGAGACATTAGATGACTTAGCCGCAATATGCAGGAAAAATGGAGGCACGGCATAGTGAAATTGTATCATGGTTCCAATATGGAAATTGACAAAATTGATTTATCAAAGTGTATGCCGAACAAAGATTTTGGGTGTGGATTTTATACTACACTATTAGAAGAACAGGCATGGAGGATGGCAAAGCGAAGAGTAAGGATAGATGGCGGGATTCCAACAGTAACCATATATGAGGTGCCTGATGATCTTGTTGAGAAACCAGACCTGAATTGCCGGGTTTTTGCTGACAGACCAACTATTGAATGGGCGATATTTATAAAAAATAACCGCGATAGGGGATTTTCTGATTATGCAGATCCGGAATGTAATCTTGATTGTAAATATGACGTGGTGGTCGGCCCTGTTGCAAATGATACGGTAGGACTTTTAATTCGGCAGTTTAGTCGGGGTACAATCAATGCAGAATATTTGAGGAAAGAATTCGATTTTGGAAAATTAACGAATCAATATACCTTTCATACTGAAAAGGCGTTGCAGTATTTGAAAAAGGCAGGTGTAATGTATGAGTGTTCAACAACAGGAAATGATTGAGTATACAATACAGGAAGTAATCGGATATCTGATTGAGGATAATGGAATTACTATGGATCAGGCAATGGAGAAATTCTATCTGTCAGATACTTTTGAAAAATTGAATGATGTGGAGACAGGACTTTATCTGGAGGGATCGGCTTATATTTATGAATTGTACAAGAGAGAAAAATAGTTTCAATAAATATAAAGAGTGGACGGGTTACAGCCTAGATAACAAAGTTTTTGAATCTTTCGGAATTGTTGATAGTAACGGAAAACTTACAAATGCCGGGGCTATACTTGCAGATAATTGTCCTATCCGACATTCGCGTCTGTTTTGTACCAGATGGAACGGGCTGAATAAAAGCGGAGGACAGATTGATGCCTTGGATAGCGCAGAATATCAGGGCAGTCTTATTACACTGTTATGAAGGTGTTGCTTTTGTTAGGCGCAATATGAAAGTTTTATGGAAGAAAACGTCAAATTCTCGGATTGAAATGCCAGACTATTGTGAACGAAGTGTCTTTGAAAGTTTGGTTAATGCATTAATCCATCGGGATTATCTTGTGAATGGAAGTGAAGTGCATATAGATATTTTTGATGATAGGCTTGTATTCTGATAGAGTGGTATTTATGGTTACTTTGAAAAATTTGAATTATAAAAATTCAGTTGCTGAAGCTGAAGGTGAAGCTAAAAATGAGGCTAAAAGTGAAGCTAAAGTCGAAGCTGAAAATTATGTGTTGAATAGTGTGGAACAAAAGATATTTGAACTACTGAAAAAGGATTCTCAAATTACACAGCCAGAAATACAAAGGCAGTTAAATTTGTCCAGA
>CANRMH010000056.1 GCA_947631695.1 uncultured Lachnospiraceae bacterium
TGGCAAAGGAATTGATTGAGAGCGGAAAAGCTCTGGAAAAATACGAAGAGTTCCGGGAAGCGACGAATAAAATAGCGGAGGCATAAGATGATTTTAGACGAGATTGCGGCATCCACAAAAATACGGGTGCAAAAGTCAAAGCGGGCGGTTCCGTTTTCGAGAGTGCTTGCGGAAGCGATGGGCATGAACCGAAATACGGGATTCCCTTTCGAGAGAATGCTGAAAAAACCGGGGATCCATTATATTTGTGAGGTGAAGAAGGCGTCTCCCTCCAAAGGAGTAATTGCGGAGAACTTTCCCTATCTGGAGATTGCATGCTCCTATGAGGAGGCGGGGGCGGGAGCGATCTCCTGCCTGACGGAGCCGGAATATTTCCAGGGGAAAAATGAGTATCTGAAGGAAATCGCCGAGAAGGTGAACATTCCGGTGCTGCGCAAGGATTTTGTCGTGGATGAGTATATGATTTACGAGGCGAAGATCCTGGGTGCGGACGCGGTGCTTTTGATCTGCGCGCTGCTGGACAGGGATACCTTGAAACGTTACCTGCGCATCTGCGGACAGCTCGGACTTTCCGCGCTGGTCGAGGTACACGACGAGGAAGAGATGGAGTTGGCGGTCGGCGCCGGGGCAAGGGTGATTGGAGTAAACAACCGGAATCTGAAGGATTTTACGGTAGATATCTCCAACAGCATACGGCTTCGGGATAAGGCGCCCAGGGAAGCGCTGTTTGTAGCGGAGAGCGGGATCCGCACGCCGGAGGATATCGACGCCTTGAGAAAAGCGGGCGTAAACGGCGTGCTGATCGGCGAGACGCTGATGCGCAGCAGGGACAGGAAGGCGATGCTGCAGGAGCTGAACAACGGTCCGCTGTAGATTCCGGACAGCAGCATGGCGAGAGGATTCGCGGGGGGAAGAAAAAGAAACAGAGAGGACAGATAATATGAAGAAAGGCAGATTTGGTCAATACGGAGGACAGTTCATTCCCGAAACGCTGATGAACGCGGTGAACGAGCTGGAGGAAGCATATGAGAAATACAAAAAAGATCCGGATTTCGTGCAGGAGCTGAACGACCTGCTGAAGAATTATGCGGGGCGTCCGTCACTGCTCTACGAGGCAAAGAGGATGACGGAGGATTTGGGCGGAGCGAAGATCTATCTGAAGCGGGAGGATCTGAACCACACCGGAGCGCACAAGATCAACAACGTGCTGGGGCAGGTGCTTCTGGCAAAGAAAATGGGAAAGACCAGGGTCATTGCGGAGACCGGAGCGGGACAGCACGGGGTTGCGACCGCGACCGCCGCAGCTCTGATGGATATGGAATGTGAGATTTATATGGGGAAAGAGGATACCGACCGTCAGGCGCTGAATGTGTATCGGATGGAGCTTCTTGGAGCGAAGGTACATCCTGTGACCACCGGAACGATGACGCTGAAGGATGCGGTAAACGAGACGATGCGCGAGTGGGCCGGAAGGATGGACGATACTTTGTATGTGCTGGGTTCTGTCATGGGTCCGCACCCGTTTCCGACGATCGTGAGGGATTTCCAGAAAGTGATCGGCGAGGAGATCAAAGAGCAGCTGATGGAGAAGGAAGGGCGGCTCCCGGACGCTGTGATCGCCTGCGTGGGCGGCGGCAGCAATGCGATGGGAACGTTTTACGAGTTTATTCCGGATAAGCAGGTGCGGCTGATCGGCTGCGAGGCGGCCGGACTCGGCGTCGATACGGAGAAACATGCGGCCACCATCGCGCGGGGATCGGAAGGGATCTTTCACGGAATGAAATCGCTGTTCTGCCAGAACGAGTACGGACAGATCGCGCCGGTGTATTCGATCTCCGCGGGACTTGATTATCCCGGAATCGGACCGGAACATGCGATGCTTGCGGCGGAGGGCCGGGCGCAGTATGTGCCGGTGACGGATGAGGAAGCCGTGAATGCTTTTGAGTATCTGTCTCGTAAGGAAGGAATCATTCCGGCGGTGGAGAGCGCGCATGCGATTGCCTATGCGATGAAGCTTGCGCCGACTATGAGGAAGGACCAGATTATCGTCGTGACAGTTTCCGGGCGCGGAGACAAGGATGTGGCGGCGATCGCAAGATACAGAGGGGTGGAAATCTATGAATAAGATCAGTGAAGCATTTGAAAATAAGAAAGCATTTATTCCCTTTATCACAGGAGGCGATCCGTCTCTGGACGTTACGAAGAAGCTGCTGCTCGCCATGCAGGAGGCAGGCGCGGATCTGATCGAAGTAGGCATTCCGTTCTCCGATCCGATCGCGGAGGGCCCGGTGATCCAGGAGGCGGATGAGCGCGCGCTCCGGGCAGGATTTACCACGGATAAGCTGTTTGACGCGATTCTGGAGGTGCGAGGGGAGATCCACATTCCTATGGTATTTATGACCTACGCAAACCCTATTTATGTGTATGGGAAGGAAGCGTTTATGAAACGCTGCGTGGAGTGTGAGATGGCGGGGCTGATCGTCCCGGATCTCCCGTATGAGGAGAAGGATGAGCTTCTGGATACCTGCCGGAAATACGGGATTGAGCTGGTTTCCCTGATCGCGCCGACATCCGAGGACCGGATCCAGATGATCGCCAGGGAGGCGGAAGGATTCCTGTACTGCGTCTCCTCCCTGGGAGTGACCGGCGTAAGGAGCGAGATCCGCACGAACATCCGCGAGATGGTAGACCGGGTGCGTGAGGTCACGGACATCCCCTGCGCGGTCGGTTTCGGGATCTCTACCCCGAAACAGGCGAGGGAGATGGCGAACGTGTCGGACGGAGCGATCGTGGGTTCCGCGATCGTGAAGATCATCGCGGAACACGGCGAGGACTGCGTCCCCTACGTGGCGGAGTATGTAAGGCAGATGAAGGACGCCCTGAGGTAGCGGGAGAGCGGGCAGAAGCGCGTAAAATCAGGGACGCACAGCGGCTCTGAACCGCCGCCACAGAAAGAAAAAAATGGCTGTGCCGGCGACTGTAGCGCCCATATATACGAGAATGGCGGGCGTATTGCCGAGAGATTCGGCGATGCGCCCGAATACTCTCTGATGCATGCCATAATAGAAATTGATGTAGAAGAAGTTGACGGTATTCCGTCCGTGGTGCAGTACATTCAGCAGGGTCGCAAGCGCGCAGCAGACCAGGTAGATGCGCACGCTGTCCCGCCAGGCGCTCCAGAGCGGCTCCCGGAAGAGAAGCCCCGCAGCGGCGCCAAGAAGGATCAGCCCGATATGCCAGAGGTAGGAGTGTACTGTCAGGGGCAGATAAGGGTAGTGCATCCCGCTGGTATCAAAGAATACGAAGATGCCGCCGATCATCCCGAAAGTCATAAGGAATGCCCGGACAGCATTTTGCGCTCTCTGTGAGCGAAGGAACGGAAGGCTCAGGCAGAGATACATGGGAATACTGCAGAGCTGAAACGGGAAATACCACCAGTCGTAGTCGCCGTGGTTGACCAGGAAGGTCAGGCTGTATTGTTTCCAGCATTCGCTGATCAGCATGACAATGCCGCAGAGAAAGAAAATACGGTTGGATTTTTTCATGGGTAACTCCTTGTAAAGAGATTGTGTTTGCGCTATAGTTTACAATGACGCCGGCGATCGAGGAATGCGAAGCGGTCCGTAAGGCGTCAATTGATTTCAAAACCTATGATACCACAGATTGGAAGGAAAAAAGAGTATGAAAACAAAAAATGCGCTGCTTTTATTGCTGACTGCGTTCATCTGGGGGACGGCGTTTGTCGCGCAGAGCGTGGGAATGGATCATCTGGGGCCGTTTGCGTTCAACGGGATTCGCAGTATGATCGGAGGGATTGCGCTGCTCCCATGTATATGGGTGATCCGCCGGGCTGCTCCCGATGCCGGCTCGGACCGGAAACAGCTGTTCACAGGAGGAATCTGCTGCGGGACGCTTTTGTTTGCGGCAACCAGCTTACAGCAGATTGGCATCCAGTACACAACGGCGGGGAAAGCGGGCTTTATCACCGCGTTTTATATTGTGATGGTTCCGGTATTTGGCATTTTTTTGAAGAAGAAAACAGGGTGGAAAGTATGGACGGCTGTGGTGATTGCGCTGGCGGGCCTGTACTTCCTGTGTATCACGGAAGAATTCCGCGTAGGAGAGGGAGACTGGCTGATTTTTTTGTGCGCGCTGATCTTTTCCGTACATATTCTGGTCGTGGATCATTTTGCTCCGAAGGTGAATGGGATTCAGATGTCCTGCATCCAGTTTTTTGTCGCGGGACTTTTGTCCGTCGTGCCGATGCTGGCGTTTGAGGATACGACATTCTCCGGGATCGCGATGGAATGGGCGCCTCTTCTCTACGCGGGCGTATTGTCCTGCGGCGTCGCATACACGCTTCAGATTGTCGGACAGAAGGGGATGAATCCGGCGATCGCGTCCCTGATCATGAGCCTGGAATCCAGTTTTTCCGTGCTGGCCGGGTGGGTTGTCCTCGGAGAGAACCTGTCCGTCAGGGAGGCGGCGGGATGTCTGCTGATGTTTGCGGCGATCATTCTGGCCCAGCTTCCGGATAAGAAACCGTCTGCGGCGGACGTTCCGTCATAGGATTTCCCAAAAACAATGTAAAAATACACAAAAAGTGATTTGCTTTTTTGTTGTAAAATATACAAAAAAAATTTTAAGGGGAAAGGTTCTTACAAAATCGCAAAAAAACTGCTAAAATAGATGTAGGATATGTGTGTAATCCGTTTCACCCGTACATCCGGGTGCGGCGGATTTTTTCAACGAGAGGGGCGACAAAGAAAGGAGAATCTGAATGTTTGAAGCGGGAACCTACATTATATGCGGACAGCATGGAGTATGCAGAGTCGAAGCGATTGGCCCTTTAGAATTACTGGAAGCATCACGAGACAGAATTTACTATACTCTGTCTCAGGTTTACACTAAGGGAGGAACCATTTACGTTCCGGCCGACAGCGAAAAAATTATCATGAGACCGGTTCTTTCCAGGGAAGAGGCGGAGGAACTGATCGATCAAATGGAGGAGATCGAAACAATCTGGGTGGAGAATGAAAAGCGCAGGGAAGATGTTTTTAAAGAGGCTTTAAAGACCTGCCGCAGCAGGGATTGGGTGAGGATCATTAAGACTTTGTACGTACGCAGACAGGCCAGGCTTGCGCAGGGAAAGAAAGTGACGGCCGGCGATGAGAAATATCTGCGTATCGCGGAGGAAAATCTGTATGGGGAACTGGCTGTCGCGCTGGGAATGAAGAAGGACGAGATGGGAAAATACCTTGCGGAAAAGATCGAGAGCAGAAGGAGGAAAGCGTGATATGCGTTTTGTGATACAGCGGACGGCACGCGCGGACGTAAAAGTCGATGGCCGCGTCATTGGCGAGATCGGCCGTGGATTCGTGGTGCTGATCGGCATAAATCGGACGGATACGAAGGAGATTGCGGATAAGATGGTTAAAAAAATGCTGGGTCTGCGCATTTTTGAGGACGAACAGGGAAAGACCAACCTGTCTCTTGACGCGGTGAGCGGGAGCCTGCTTCTGATTTCCCAGTTTACGCTGTACGCAAATTGCAGAAAGGGGAACCGCCCCAGCTTTGTCGAGGCGGGAGAACCCGCGGCTGCGGAGGTACTTTATGAGTATATCATCGGAGAATGCAGGAAACATGCGGATGTGGTCGAGACGGGGAGATTTGGAGCGGAAATGGAAGTCGGCCTGATAAACGACGGGCCGTTTACCATCGTCCTGGATTCCAAAGAATTAGGAATGTGACGAAGGAATTTTATTTTACTATTGCATTGTTCGACGCAGTTCGAGTATAATAGTGACATCGGGGTATGGCTCAGTTTGGTTAGAGCGCACGGCTGGGGGCCGTGAGGTCGCAGGTTCGAATCCTGTTACCCCGATTTTTTATTTCGGCGGGCAGGACAGGAGAACTATCACGCAAAGGAGAGAGTATATGAAAAAACGAGTTGTAGTTGCGCTGGGTCATCACGCTCTGGGGACTACGCTGCCCCAGCAGAAAGAGGCGGTCAGAAGGTCGGCGAGGTCTATCGCGGATCTGGTTGAGGAAGGTTACAGTGTAGCGATCACCCACAGTAACGCCCCTCAGGTCGGTATGATCCATACCGCGATGAATGAATTTGGAAAAGTGCATCAGGATTACACGGCGGCTCCGATGTCGGTCTGTTCCGCGATGAGCCAGGGATATATCGGATACGATCTGCAGAACGCGATAAGGGAGGAATTGCTGAATCGGGGAATCTACCGGACGGTCAGCACGATCCTGACTCAGGTTACGGTCGATCCATATGACGAGGCTTTCTATACTCCGACGAAGATACTGGGGAGATATATGACGGCGGAAGAAGCGGAGGAGGAGAGAAAGAAGGGAAACTATGTGACTGAGGAGGCGGGAAAAGGTTTCCGCCGCGTGGTTTCCGCTCCGAATCCGGGCGGTATTGTGGAAATTGAGGCCATACGCGCTCTGATCGACGCCGACCAGATCGTGATCGCCTGCGGCGGCGGAGGGATACCGGTACTTCAGCAGGATCACCGCCTGAAAGGCGCAAGCGCCGTGATCGAGAAGGATCTGACAGCGGGAAAGCTGGCGGAGGAAATTGACGCGGATATGCTGATCATCCTGACCAGCGTTGAGAAGGTAAGGATCCATTACCACACTCCGCAGGAGGCAGAGCTTGACCGGGTGACGGCCGCCCAGGCGAGGCAGTATATGGCGGCAGGCCAGTTTGGCGTGAATAATATGCTTCCAAAGTTCCGCGCTTCGGTAGAATTTATTGAAAAGAGGGAAGGGCGGGAAGCCTTGATTACATCCTATGACAAGCTGAAGGCCGGACTGAAGGGAAAGACGGGAACGCATATCGTTGCGGGAAATGAGATCTGATTCCGGATGGGGGCAGGCCGGAGTTTCATAATATAGTATTCATACGGCATTGCGGCCTGTATGAAATCCGCTTATAGGGCATGAATTGCAGGATGCCAAAATGGGTATACTCTTAGCAGGATAGCGCTGATCGGCGTTTCCATGTCAGAAGAAGCGAGGAGGATTTCATATGAAGGCGATTGTACATGAAGGCTGTATTGCCTGTGGCGCGTGCGTCGCAACCTGTCCGGAAGTATTTACTTTTAATGACGACGGGGTTGCGGAGGCTTACGCGGATGTGACGACGGAGAACGAGGAAGCGGCGCAGGAAGCCAGAGACTCTTGTCCGGTTTCCGTGATCGACATTAAAGAGCAGTGATAAGAGAAAAGGAAGACGGGAGTTGTCCCGGCAGATAAACGGCAGATTTCATGAAACAGGCGGAAATCTGCCGTTTGTTTTATCAGCGGTACAGATACAATGGTTTAAAACGCCTATAATTTCTGTTCATTTTCGCATGGAACATAGCGGCAGATATCCTGAATCTGACAGTTGAAGATCCGGCACAGATCATTGAGTGTGGTCGTGGTGACAGGGTTGTTTTTCCTTAATTTGTTGATGGTGGAACTGGAAATTCGATGTATCTTGATCAGTGTGTAGGTAGATTCCGATGAATTTTTGAGTGTGTTCCAAAACGGACTATAATCAATCATATCTTTGTCCTTTAAAAAATCATTTTTACGATATGCGGCGTCATCAAGAGACGCCTTTTTTTATGGTTTGCTTTTATTTTCGTATTTATTATTATCGTATTAAATAGTTGCAATATTGACTATAGTCGTTAAAACAACTATAATATTAGAAAGTGATAAGCGCCAATATAAGAGGCAGGATTTTCCCTTGAAGAACAATACCGTACAAAAGAATAAAGAGTTGACAGGGCGTCCGTTAAATGTTATATTGTACTTATCACATAATACAATAATACACACGAGATATTTGCGGTGGAAGGAGGACAGATATGATCGAGATCAGGAACCTGACAAAGATTTACAAGCTGAATCGAAAGCAGATGAGGGAATCCAGAACCAAAAATCCCCTGAAGACGGCGGTGGATGATCTGACACTGACGGCGAGAAAGGGAGAGATTTACGGGCTTCTGGGTCCGAACGGAGCGGGGAAGACCACGACGCTTCGGTGTATCGCCACTATTATCAAGCCTACCGGGGGCGAGATTTACGTGAACGGAAAAGAGGTGCGGTCCCAGCCGGAGGCGGTGCGGACCGAGATCGGATTTCTGACCAGCGAGATCAAGCTGGACGAGCAGTTTGACGTAGATTATATGTTCCGCTTTTTCGGGCGTCTGCATCACGTTCCCGCGGACGTTCTGAAACAAAGGAGGGAGGAACTCTTCGAGTATTTTGGGATCCGGGATTTTGCGCATAAGCAGATCAAAGAACTTTCTACCGGAATGAAGCAGAAGGCCGCGATTGCGGTGAGCCTGGTGCATGATCCGGATATTGTTATTTTTGACGAACCGACGAACGGTCTGGATATCATTACCGCCAGAAGCGTCACGGACTATTTAAGGAAATTGAGAGACGAGGGGAAGCTTGTTCTGGTGTCCACGCATATCATGTCGGAGGCTGAGAAGCTGTGCGATCGTATCGGGATCATAATCGACGGGAGAAAGGTCGCGGAGGGGACGGTAGAGCAGCTGTACGCGCAGACCGGGACCGGGGATTTGGAGGACGCGTTTTTTGAATTGTATCGGATGAACAGGAGGGAAGAATAAAATGAGCGGCATCAGGCAGATTTACGGAAAAGAGATCGCCCGGATTTTCAGGGATAAGAGGATGGTGTTTTCGGTATTTTTTCTTCCGGTCGTGATCATGGTCGTCATCATGTCCATCATGAACAATCTGATTGCCGGCATGGAGGACGATATAGAGCGGCATACGCCTGTCGTCTGTATCAGCAATGAACCGGAATCTTTCGGAGAATTTCTGAAGGCGGCGGATCTTCAGTATGAGATAAAGAATATTTCGGGAGAGAAAGAGAAGCGGCAGGCGGAAGCGGATATTCTGAACGGCGCGGCGGATCTTCTGATAGAATTTCCGGAGACGTTCCAGGCGGATATAGAGGGATATGCGGACGGCGACGCCATACCGCAGGTAAAGACATACTACAATCCGTCCGAGGATTATTCGTCGGCGGCTTACGCGGAGATATCCGAGGGAACGCTGGAAGCTTACCGGCAGGCGCTTTTGCAGGAGCGAATCGGCAATCTGGAACAGGTTACGGTTTTTACGGTTAACACGGACAATGAGGATATGATTATTCAGGACGAGCAGAAAGCCGGAGGAAAAGCGATCGGAATGATGCTTCCCTATTTTATCACGATTCTTTTGTTTGCCGGAGCTATGGGACTCGGCGTGGATATGATCGCGGGGGAGAAAGAGCGAGGGACAATGGCGAGTCTTCTGGTATCTCCCGTAAAGAGAAGTTCGATCGTTCTGGGAAAGGTGTTTTCGCTGATGACGGTATCCGGCCTTTCTTCGCTGATCTACATTATCGTTATGGTAGTCTGTATGCCGATGATGATGGAATCCATGACGGGGACGGACGGGACCGGCCTGGATATCAGCCTGTCCGCGAAGCAGATTCTGATGCTGGGGGCGCTGCTGGTTGTCATCGCATTTTTGTATTCCACTATTATCGCGCTGGTTTCCGTGTTCGCGAGAACCATGAAGGAAGCGAGTACGTACATCATGCCGGTGTATATGGTGGTGCTTGTGGTTGGACTGCTGACGATGTTTGCCTCCGGGAAAACCGCCGGCTATTCCTACTATATACCGCTTTATAATACGGCGCTGGTGCTGAAGGGAATCCTGGCGCAGGAGGTGACGGCCGCGCAGTATCTGATCGCGTTTGCGGAAACGGTTCTGCTTGGCGGTGCGCTGACCGGCCTTATCGTAAAGGCGTTTGAGAGCGAGAAGGTTATGTCCTCCTGACACACCACGGAGGGAAAAGTATCATATATTATTAAAAGAGGTGATATATGATGCGGTTTTGTGAATTGCAGGAGAAAGAAGTGATCAATACCTGCGACTGTAAAAAGCTGGGTTATATTGTAGATTTGGTTATTGATGAACGAAAGGGAAAGATCGAGGCCATCATTATTCCAAAGGGCGGAAAGCTGTGCGGATTTTTCGGAGACGGAGGGGAATATGTGATTCCGTTTTCCTGTATCAAGCAGATCGGGCCGGATATCATTCTGGTGGAGATTCACGAGGAGAACTGAAAAGCGTGGGAAAAAGGAGAACTGAAAAGCGTGGCTTAATTGAAAAAGTAAATTCTAGTGCAACAGTAAATTCCACTGTGCTTTATAAGTTATTGTTTTTTTCAAATT
>CANRMH010000057.1 GCA_947631695.1 uncultured Lachnospiraceae bacterium
CTCAGCTTGCCCTTCTTGATCTTAATTCCCCCTGCCACGCGGGATCCCGGTTCGTGTCCTCCCGCCACGCGGCCTCCGTCGAGAACTACCGGCACTTTATCTCCCTCATGCACGTTGGGCGCTCCCGTCACGATCTGTATCACTTCGTTTCCTATATTCACCTGGCAGATAATCAGTTTATCCGCGTTGGGATGTCTCTCAATCTTTTCGATCTGTCCGATCACAATCTTGTCCAGATCCGCGTCCAGCGCTTCATATCCTTCCACTTTTGTCCCGGAAAGCGTCATCGCGTCCGCGTATTCCTGCGCCGTCACATCCAGATCCGGAACATATGCTTTTATCCATGATAATGATGTATTCATTTCGTTCTCCTCCCTCTAAAACTGTTTCAAAAACCGAATGTCGTTCTCATACAGCAGTCTCATATCGTCGATCTCATATTTTAACAGCGCGATCCTCTCCAAACCGACGCCAAACGCAAATCCGGTATACTCCTCCGGATCGATCCCACACATTTCCAGCACATGCGGATGCACCATACCGCACCCGAGAATCTCGATCCAGCCGGAGCCTTTGCAGAAACGGCATCCCTTGCCGCCGCATTTGAAGCAGGAGACGTCCACCTCCGCGCTCGGTTCGGTAAACGGGAAATGGTGCGGGCGGAACTTGGTCTTCGTCTCCGGTCCGAACAATTCCTTCGCGAACACTTCCAGAGTTCCTTTCAGATCCGCAAATGAGATCTGCCTGTCGATTACCAGGCCCTCGATCTGATGGAAGGAAGGAGAATGCGTCGCGTCCACCTCGTCGGAGCGGAACACGCGCCCCGGAGCGATCATACGGATCGGCAGCCTGCCCTGCTCCATCACGCGGGCCTGCACCGGCGAGGTCTGCGTGCGAAGCACGATCTCTTTATTGATATAAAACGTATCCTGCTCATCCTTCGCTGGATGATCGGCCGGAATATTCAGCTTCTCAAAATTGTACAGATCATACTCCACTTCAGGGCCTTCCACTACCTCATAGCCCATTCCGACAAAGATCCTCTCCACTTCCTCAAGCGCTATCATATTCGGATGGCGGTGACCCACCATGTTCTTTTTCGCCGGAAGAGTGACGTCGATCACTTCCTTCTTCATCTTTTCTTCCCTTATCACGCGCTCCATCTCCCGCCTGCGGTCCTCCAGGAAGCTTTCGATCGCGGCTCTCGTCTCGTTCACCATCTGCCCCACCTTCGGGCGGTCCTGCGGCGCCACGTCCTTCATTCCCTTCAGCACGGCGGTCAGTTCCCCCTTTTTGCCCAGAAATTTCACGCGCACATCATTCAATTTCTCCGGCACATCAGCCGCTTCCAGCGCTCTGAGCGCTTCTTCTCTGATATTCTGCAACTTTTCCTTCATTTTTTCTCTCCTTTTCTCTCTGACGATGCTGTATGAAACGAAGCGCATCCTGCCCGGACGGCTTTTGTCTCACAGGGGATGAAGCGCCATATGAGACAAAAAAAGCACCTCATCCACTTAGGGACGAGCTGCCACTCGCGGTACCACCCTGATTCCCGGCATACTTTCCGCCGGACACTTCATTTCATGCGTAACGTGCATCTACGGCATCTTCTACTCTCATTTCAAACATGCAGCTAACGTGGGAATTTCACCCGCCGCCTGAACCGGAAGAAACTTACAGCCTGCGGTTTCTTCTCTCTGGCGGAAAACGGCGCGCTACTGAACACGGTCAATGCTTTTTTCTGTCTCTGATGAATTCTTACTTATTGTAGCACAAGAACGGATTCTGTCAAGACTTTTCCGCTCCGGAAAAAAGCTTGTTGATCTCCCCGCCGACCAGAATACTGTACATGCAGAAGTACAGCCACAGCATGAACAGGACGATCGTCGTCAGGCTCCCGTACATACTGGAAAATCCCCTGAAAATATCCACGTAAACAGAAAAGACCCAGGACACCACCAGCCATCCGACTGCGGTAAACAGCGAACCCGGGATCTGTTTTTTCCACTGCTCCTTACGATTGGGAAGGAACTTATAGATCAGCAGAGAAAAGATCATCAGCACCGCCGGGGAAATGATAATTCTTTTGTCCATCAGCCAGTCCACCGGGGCTTTCAGCAGTTCAAAATGGTTTCCGATAAAAATGCTGATCGCGTTTCCAAACACGGACAGCAGAAGCAGCAGCACGATCACCACAATAAAGATCACGGTATACAGAGCCGCCCGTATCCGCAGATAAATATAGTTTCGCGTCTCGGGGCAATGGAAGACGCAGTTCAGCCCGGACGTGATCGCCAGCACTCCCCTTCCCGCCGACCAGACAGTGATCAGAACCGTAATCGGAATGACAGTGGCTGTGGACTGGTTGTATACCTGATTCACAATGGCCACGATCAGAGTATCCACAGAAGACGGGAACACCTTCACCACCGCCTCCATAAAATCCGCCTTGGTCACCGGAGTATACTGAATCAGCGTAAGGAGCAGAAGAAGTATCGGAATCATGCAGATCATAAAGAAAAACGCGGACTGCGCCGCATAAGCGCTTACATGGTCCTTCGCAATCTCCTCCGCCGCAGACATTACTTTTTCATAACGTTTCTTCAACATACTATTC
This sequence comes from uncultured Lachnospiraceae bacterium, assembly GCA_947631695.1. Taxonomy (GTDB): domain Bacteria; phylum Bacillota; class Clostridia; order Lachnospirales; family Lachnospiraceae; genus Claveliimonas. The sequence goes on from CANRMH010000057.1 coordinate 2,618, forward strand.
CTCCGGAAATTTTCTAGACAGCATCATAACACTTACCCTGCAATTAGTAAAGCAGAAATTTTTTTGTTTCCTCACTCTACCGTCACGCCGCAGAAAAAACTATGTAGGATTTCCAGGTAAGTCTTTCCTCTTTTCGCCATTTCGTTCGCGCCGTTCTGACTCATTCCGACGCCGTGTCCGTATCCCCCTCCCCGGATGACAAAATTTTCTCCAGATCTCTCAATCGTAAAAAAAGCGCTTGGCAGCAATCTGGAGCTTTCCACTTCCGTCCCGTCGTTCTTCAAAATCGTGTATCCCTCCCCGCCCAATGCGCTCCGTATCTTGTTCTCCGTCTCCAAAACCGCGCTTCCCTTCTCACCCACGGCGGTAATCTGCAGCGCGACGTCCCCCGCTCCCCGCTTCGTAACTTCCAGTGACTGCAGCGTGCCGACGTCGTTTCCGGTATTCAGCCCGAACAGGTTTGACATAAGCTCCACCGGCACTGTGGCGGTCCAGCGGTACCAGGGAAGATCTTTCTCATAATCCCCTTCCTCCTCCGCTACGCTGATACTTTGAAGGTACTGGTTCTCCTCCCTCTGCGGCGTTCCCCACGCGCCCATGTCCGTAGTTCTTCCGCAGGAGGTGGAAAAATAATATGCGGCCGCCACATTCCCGCGGTAACGAATCACCTGTCCTCCCGTCTCGCGGACAGCCTGCGCCGCTTTTTCCTGTAAGCCGCTGTTATTGTACACCTGAAAATCTGTGCTGTCATTCACATGCGCCTGATATTCCGGATAAGCGTAACCGGCTGTCTGACGGTACGCGTAGCTTCTTGCGCACACCGCCTGAGCCTTCAGCGCTTCCATCTCATAGGACGCCGGCATCTCGCTGGGTACCACCTTGCAGAGATAATCCTCGAGCGGAAGCTCATTCACAATTGCGATCCCCTCCGCGGTACGGTACAGATCCAGTACTCCCGCGTAGGAAGGAACCCCGCACGCCCTCTCGATGGAAGACACAGAGATCTCCGCATCGGTCCTCATGGGGCGGACGCGTATATTTCCCCCGGAAAACCTGTCGTCATCCGGCAAAATGGACAGGCTTTCATCCGAATCCCACTCTTCTTTCTCCCCTTCGGATTCCACAAAAAGTCCTCCCGGAGCGGAGACAACCACCTCGGGATGGACCGGCTCCAGGTACCCGGAGGACAAAAGAAGCACCCTGATATCAGGGTTGTCTGCGGGCGTCTCCCCCTGCATGTCCCGGCTTTCCTCAGATTCCTGCCCCTTCGGATACTCCCTCTGCCTTTCTGCGTCCCTGCGCTCCGACAAAATATCGCGCAGGACGCAAACAATAAAAAGCGTCACCACAATAGCCGCCGTATAATAAATCAAATCCTGTCTGATTCGCCTCAATTTTCTCCCTCTTGTCCCCCTTCTTTCTTCATGTGTATGAAAAAAGACAGTCGCTTATGCGGCTGTCTTTTATCTTTTGTAGTATCCCCGGAAATGCCGGTTCCTGTATTTTGACTCCTAGCCATAGCTAGGTGGGTGTCCGCATCTGCTTTTCTGTCTTCCTCCGGCATAAGCGAGGCCTGACATATTACAGAGATATAGGAGTCCCGTTTAAAGTTTTGTAGGTTCAAAATTACAGAAGTTGTCGTGCATCCCAGGTTTTCTGAAATCATTATACTCTATTATCTCTTATTTTTCAACTAAAATACTTTTTATTTACTTTTTTTGTACGGATGGCAAACCAGACCACGGACACTCCCATCATCACCAGGCTCACAAAGAGAAAAATCCCGATGGGGAAAATATACGCGTTAACGATCTCCGCTATTCCATACAGCGTGACGAACACGCTCATCTGCAGCAGGGCATACGCAATCTCCCTCGTATATCCCGCCACGTCCCTGCAGTTTTTCTTCTCCATATCTTTCGGCAGAAGGATCCCCGCCTTGATCTCGCCCTTTTTCACCAGCGCCGCATAGCACGTAAAACAGTTCATTCCTGCGATCAGCGCCAATACTCCGAATATTACTCCCATCCTGACACCTCTTTTCCTCTTCTATTTGTTATATCCCCAGAATGGAGCGGACCGTTTCCTCCATCCTGTCCGCGTCGCACTCCAGCGTATGGAGGATATTCGCGTCCAGGATTTCCCTGATCGCCTCCGGCATAGCCGTTCCGGAAATTTCCTGAAGCTTCGGAAGCAGCACGAATTCGTCCTCCGCGCCATACTTTTCATCAATTGCCGTCATCACGCTTTTCACGAATTTATACGGGCTTGCTGTGGAAGCGACAACGCATTTCGCCATATCCCCGGATTTTTTCCGGTAATCCTCACACACGTAAGAAGCCACCGCCGTGTGGGGATCCATCACATAACCCGTCTTTCGGTACACCTGTCCGATCTGCCTGCACGTCTGCTCCTCCGTCGCGTACCCGCCCCGGAAATCAGCCATTTTCTCCCGCATTTCTTCCGTGATCCTGTACGTTCCCTCCGATTTCAGATCCTCCATCAGCTCTGAGGTCTTCTCCGCGTCGCAATCGGCCGCCAGATAGATCAGACGCTCCAGATTGCTGGAGATCAGGATATCCATAGACGGAGAGGAAGTCAGGATAAACTCCCGGTTCCTGTCATAGACCCCGGTTCCGAAGAAATCAAACAATACTTTATTTTCATTGGAGGCGCAGATCAGCCTTTGAATCGGAAGGCCCATCTGCTTCGCATAGTACGCCGCCAGGATATTTCCAAAATTCCCCGTGGGAACCGCCACATTGATCCGCTCGCCCGGCTGGATCTCCCCGTTTTTCAACAGGTTCGCATACGCGTACACGTAGTAGACCACCTGCGGAACCAGACGGCCGATATTGATGGAATTCGCGGAGGAAAACTGGTAGCCCTTTTTCTCAAGCTCCGCCGCCAGCGCCTTATCTTCAAACATGGCTTTCACGCCGCTCTGCGCGTTGTCAAAGTTCCCATGGATAGCCACTACGTCCACGTTGTTCCCCTTCTGGGTCGCCATCTGCAGCTTCTGGATCCGGCTTACCCCGTCCCTGGGATAAAACACGATGATCCTCGTGCCTTCCACATCGGCAAATCCCGCCATCGCCGCTTTTCCCGTATCCCCGGATGTCGCGGTGAGGATTACGATCTCATTCTTCACCCGGTTCTTCTTCGCCGAAACGGTCAGAAGATGAGGAAGGATCGACAAGGCCATATCCTTAAAAGCAATGGTTGCGCCATGGAACAATTCCAGATGGTACATACCGTTTACTTTTACCAGCGGAGCGATCTCCTCCGTGTCAAATTTGCCGTCATACGCTTTTCTGATACAGTCCCTCAGTTCTTCCTCCGTAAAATCGGTCAGGAATTCCTTCATCACCGCATAAGCCGTATCCTGATAAGTCATGTCCTTCAGTTCGTCCAGAGATACGGACAGTTTCGGAATCTCCACGGGAACAAAAAGTCCCCCGTCGTCCGCCAGTCCTTTCAGGATCGCTTCCGACGCAGTCACCGTCACATCGGGATTTCTGGTACTCTTGTATTTCAGTTCCATATGTTACGCCTTTCTATAGAATGTTTTTTGTTTCTTTTTTTAACTAAACACGTTTACTATTTGTATATTTTACCAGTCCGCCCGCCGCAATCAGCTTCTGCATAAATTCCGGAAACGCCTGTCCCTGGAACTCGGTACCCTTCGTCCGATTATAAATTTTCCCGCTGTCAAAATCCACTTCCACCTCGTCGCCGGCCTCGATCCCTCTGGCGGCTTCGGGACATTCGATGATCGGAAGGCCGATATTGATCGCGTTCCGATAGAAGATCCTGGCAAACGTCTCGGCGATCACACAGCTTACGCCCGCCGTCTTCAGGCAGAGAGGAGCGTGTTCTCTGGACGACCCGCATCCGAAGTTCCTGTTGGCCACTATCAAATCCCCCGGCTGTACCTTGCCCGCGAATTCAGGGTCGATATCGGCCATCGCATGGCTCGCCAGTTCCTGCGGATCAAACGAATTGAGATATCTTGCCGGAATAATAACGTCCGTATCCACATTGTCCCCGTATTTAAATACTTTTCCCATTGTTCTCATTCTGCTTCACCTGCTTTCTCCGGATTTGCAATATATCCCGCGATCGCGCTGGCCGCCGCCGTCTCCGGGGACGCCAGATAGATCAGGGAATCCACGTGTCCCATTCGTCCCACAAAATTCCGGTTCGTAGTGGAAACACATTTTTCTCCCGCCGCCAGGACGCCCATATGTCCTCCCATACATGGTCCGCAGCTCGGAGTGTTGAACGCACACCCCGCGTCAATGAAGATATCCGCCAGTCCTTCTCTGATGCATTCCTTGTAGATTTTCTGCGTTCCCGGAATCACCATGACCCTGACGTCCGGGTGGACTTTCCGGCCCTTCAGAATGGCGGCCGCACGTCTCATATCCTCCATTCTGCCATTGGTACAGGAGCCGATCACTACCTGATCGATCCTGATGGGATCCATCGCCTCCACCTCGTCAATGGTCTTCGCGTTGCCCGGAAGATGCGGAAACGCAACTGTCGGACGGATCTTAGACAGATCGACTTCCACAATCTCGTCGTATACCGCGTCTTCATCCGCCTCGTAAATTTTATATTCCTTCGTTGTATGCTCCTTCAGGTATTCTTCCGCAAGCGCGTCTACCGGGAAAATTCCGTTTTTCGCCCCCGCCTCGATCGCCATATTGGCCATGGTAAACCGGTCGTCCATCGTCAGGTTCGCAATCCCGTCCCCGGTAAATTCCATGGATTTGTATAAAGCTCCGTCGACGCCGATCCGGCCGATGATATGAATGATAATATCTTTTCCGCTGACAAATTTGCCCGGCTTCCCGGTCAGCACAAACTTGATCGCGCCCGGAACCTTAAACCACAATTCGCCGGTCGCCATACCCGTCGCGATATCCGTCGTCCCCACGCCGGTGGAAAACGCGCCGAGAGCGCCGTATGTACACGTGTGAGAATCCGCGCCGATAATACACTCTCCGGCCGCCACGATCCCCTTTTCCGGAAGAATGGCATGCTCGATGCCCATCCGTCCCACTTCATAGTAATGGGTCAGCCCCTGCTTCTTTGCAAACTCGCGGATGGATTTTGAATTTTCCGCAGATTTGATATCTTTATTCGGCGTAAAATGATCCGGAACCAGGACCACCTTTTCTTTATCATATACCCGCTCCGCCATCTGATAGAATACCGGAACCGCCATCGGCCCCGTAATATCGTTGGCCATCACCACATCCAGCTTCGCCATGATCAGCTGTCCGGCTTCCACGTGTTCCAGGCCGGCATGGTCGGCGAGAATTTTCTGTGTCATCGTCATTCCCATGATTACTGCCTCCTATCTTTCTTTGTATCAACTTTTGGAACTATTGAATATTATTTTAACACAACACAAGATTGTTCCGCAAGTATTGACAACACATTCTTCCCACTGTATAATAAATGAAAATCAGAACCGATGAGCAGGAAGAGTAACTCTGTCAGGATATTCCCAGAGAGCCGGGAAGCGGTGGAACCCGGCAGTATGCGTCAGAGCGAATGGGCCTGTGAGGGCAAACCGAAATCAATATTCTCAATTCCGTTTATTGACGTAGGGGCGACGGTATCCGGCCGTTATCCCGGAACATGTATGTCGGTACATGGCAAAGCGCATTCCCACGGGAGTGAATTTAGGTGGCACCGCAGGTTGAATCTCCTGTCCTATTTATTGAAAATAGGACAGGATTTTTTATTTCGCATCTTTTCAGACTCCCCGGGCGCTGCAGAGTATGAAACCTTTGACTTCGGTTAAAAATAAAAAAAGAAAGGCAGGTCAACATGATGACAGAAAAGAACACAATCCCCTACAAAATCTATCTCGAAGAACACGAGATACCAACGCAGTGGTACAACATGAGAGCCGACATGAAGAACAAGCCGGCTCCGATCCTGAACCCGGGTACTCTTCAGCCGATGACGGCGGAAGAACTGGGCCACGTATTCTGCGACGAACTGGTAAAACAGGAACTGGACGATACGACGCCGTATTTCGACATCCCGCAGGAGATCCAGGACTTCTATAAAATGTACCGCCCGTCTCCGCTGGTACGCGCGTACTGTCTGGAGAAAGCGCTGGATACCCCGGCTAAGATCTATTACAAATTTGAGGGAAATAACACCTCCGGCAGCCACAAGCTGAACTCCGCGATCGCTCAGGCCTACTACGCAAAGAAACAGGGCTTAAAGGGCGTCACCACGGAGACCGGCGCCGGACAGTGGGGTACCGCCCTCTCTATGGCATGCGCGTATCTGGGTCTGGACTGCCAGGTATATATGGTAAAATGCTCCTATGAGCAGAAGCCGTTCCGCCGCGAAGTGATGCGCACCTACGGCGCGAGCGTAACCCCGTCCCCGTCGAACACCACAAACGTGGGCCGCAAGATCCTCGCGGAGTTCCCGGGAACCACGGGAAGCCTCGGCTGCGCGATCTCGGAAGCCGTGGAGGCAGCGACCACCCAGGAAGGCTACCGCTACGTACTCGGCTCCGTATTGTCACAGGTACTGCTCCATCAGTCCATCATCGGTCTGGAAACAAAAGCTGCGCTTGACAAGTACGGCATCCAGCCCGACATGATCATTGGCTGCGCAGGCGGCGGCTCCAACCTCGGCGGCCTGATCGCCCCGTTCATGGGCGAAAAGCTGAGAGGCGAGAAGGACTACCGCATCATCGCGGTAGAACCGGCGAGCTGCCCAAGCTTCACCCGCGGAAAATACGCATACGACTTCTGCGATACCGGTATGGTATGCCCGCTGGCCAAGATGTACACTCTGGGAAGCGGATTCATTCCTTCCCCGAACCACGCAGGCGGTCTGCGCTTCCACGGTATGAGTACCGTTCTGTCGCAGCTCTACCATGACAAATTGATGGAGGCGACATCCGTAGAACAGACGGCTGTATTTGAAGCCGCTACAAAATTTGCAAGAACCGAAGGCATCCTTCCGGCGCCGGAGAGCAGTCACGCGATCAAGGTAGCGATGGACGAGGCTCTGAAATGTAAAGAAACCGGAGAGGAAAAGACCATCTTATTCGGTCTTACCGGAACCGGTTACTTCGATCTTGTCGCATATGAGAAATTTAACAACGGAGAGATGGACGACTACATCCCGACGGATGCGGATCTGGAAAAGGGATTTGCCGGACTTCCGAAGGTAGAATAAAAGTAAAGCAAGAAAGACAAGAATACCGCCAGCCGAACCGGCTGACGGTATTCTTATTTTATTAAGCTTTCACAAATCTCTTGGACAATTTTATTCTATTGTTCGGGTGAAAGATAATTCATCAGGATCTGCGCGCATTTCTCGCGGGTCGCTATCCCTTCCGGAGCCAGCAGCCTGCCTGCCG
>CANRMH010000058.1 GCA_947631695.1 uncultured Lachnospiraceae bacterium
CCTACTCCCTTTCCAGGGGAGCCCCTTCGGCCAGCTTGGGTACTTCTCCAAATTGCCCTTATTTATGCGAATGCGGTATCAGAAAGCGGAGAGGGTGGGATTCGAACCCACGCGCCCTTTCGGACAAACGGTTTTCAAGACCGCCTCGTTATGACCACTTCGATACCTCTCCACGGTTATTTTCTGCCGTCCACCGACGACGATTTGTATTCTATCACATTTTTTTTTGAACGTCAACAATTATACTTCAAAATCAGCGCTGAAATTATTGGCGCCCCAACAATGCTCCCGCAATCTCAAGATCCTCGATGGTGGTCACTTTTATGTTCCGATAACTTCCGCGCACCATTTTTACAGGAACATCCGTCCATGTTTCTACTACCATGGCGTCATCCGTCACATGAATACATTGTTCCCTCATCATTCCGGAATATGCCGCCAGGATAAGGGAAGTCTCAAAAACCTGCGGGGTCTGCACGATCCACACCCGGCTCCGATCGGGAGTATTTAACGCAAAATCCCTCTCATCGACCAGCTTCACGGTATCCTTGCTCGGCATTCCCGCCGCGCACGCCCTGTGCTTTGACGCTTCGTCATACAACCTTTTCAGCATTGCCCCGTCCGCAAAAGGTCTTGCGCTGTCATGGATAAATACAAGTCCGCCATCCTGCCCCTCAAGTCCTCTCTCCCTGAGCGCGCAGAGTCCCGACCACACGGACAGATACCGCTCCGTTCCGCCTTCCGCTGTACAGAGGACTTTTTTAAAACCGTATTTCTCCACGATCTCCTTCTGCACATATTCGGTCTGTCCTCTCTCCGTCACGAGTATCACGTCATCGATAATCTCCGACTGCTCAAATACGTGCAGAGAGTAATAGATCAGCGGCTTTCCTGCTATATCCAGATACTGTTTGGGGACATTTGTCCCCATTCTTCTCCCCTGCCCTCCTGCGAGCAGGATCGCCGTACAGTGTCTTTTGCCCATCTGATTTTCCTCCATATAAATGCAAGCGCTCAGGCAATGGAGCCTTTCACCGCTCTCCGAGCTTCAGATTCGGAACGGCGTTCAGATCCCAGCCGTGCCTTACGCCGTCCCTATACTCATAATATGCGGCCGCTCCTATCATAGCCGCGTTGTCGGTGCATAAAACAGGGGACGGATAGTAAAGACGGATCTTCCTTTTCTCACACGCCTCGGCCATCGCCCTTCTGAGAGCGCGGTTCGAAGCCACGCCGCCCGCGATCGCAAACTGACGAAAGCCGTATTTTTCCGCGGCGCGCATGGAATTTTCCACCAGCACGTCCGTAACCGCTTTCTGAAACGACGCGGCGATATCCGCCTGGTTCCAGGAAATTCCCTTCATCCGGCATTCGTTGATATAATTCAATACGGAAGATTTTACCCCGCTGAAACTGAAATCATACGGATGGCCCTCGATATGCGCCCGGGGAAACGAGATGGCGTCCGGATCTCCTTCCGCTGAGATCCTGTCAATCTTCGGTCCTCCCGGATAGCCAAGCCCGATCGCCCTCGCCACTTTGTCGAACGCCTCTCCCGCCGCGTCGTCACGGGTGCGTCCCAGAATTTCAAATTTCCCGTAATCCCTGACACAGACAAGATGCGTATGTCCTCCCGAAACCACCAGGCACAAAAACGGCGGTTCCAGTTCCCTGTGTTCGATATAATTCGCCGCAATATGCCCTTCAATATGATGAACGCCGATCAGCGGCTTACAGGAAGCATAAGCGATCGCCTTTGCCTCCGCCACGCCCACCAGCAGGGCGCCCACCAGTCCGGGGCCATAGGTCACGCCGATGGCGTCCACATCTTCCAGCTTCACATCCGCCTCGCCAAGCGCGGCCTCGATCACCGGATTTATCTTTTCAATATGCTTCCTCGATGCAATTTCCGGCACTACGCCCCCGTACAGGGTGTGGAGTTCAATCTGCGAGGATATGACATTTGACAGCGCCTCTCTGCCGTTTCTCACGACCGCCGCCGCCGTTTCATCGCAGGAACTTTCAATTGCCAGGATCAAAACGTCTTTTTTTTCTTTCATACTCTACGCCTCTGCCGCATGTTTTTCAGTCTGAAAATTTCAACTCCGCGCAGCGCCTGTCCTTTGCCGCAACCGCATTCGGAAAGATCGCCCTCACGTCATCCATATATTCTTCCGGATGATTCAGTGAAGGGCTGTAATGCGTCAGCCACATTTCCTCCACCCGGGCGTCCCTGGCAAGCTGCGCCGCCTCGCAGAATGTCATATGCTTATATTCCTTTGCCTTTTTCTGTTTGTCCTTTTCTCCGTACATTCCTTCACAGATAAACAGATCCGAATTTCTGGCATTCTGCCGGATGGAATCCGTCGGCCTGGTATCGGTGCAGTAAGTGATCTTCAATCCTTTGCGCGCGGGTCCAAGAACCATATCGGGTGTAAGCGTCCTTCCCTCAAAGCTGACCGTCTCTCCCTTCTGCAAAAGCCCCCAGAACTCACGGGGAATCCCCGCCTGAACCGCCCGGTCCACATCGAATTTCCCGGTCCGGTCCACCTCGAGCGTGTACCCGTAACATGTCACATTGTGATTCACCCGGAAAGCCTTCAGCCGGTATCCATACATCTCCAGCGTATGCTCCGGCTCTGTAATTTCTATATATTGGATCGGAAAAGGAAGTTCCGGGGCGATCACGCGCAGGGCGCTCACCACTCTTTCCAGCCCTTTCGGTCCGATCAGCGTAAGGGGTTTGGTGCGCTCCGCATTTCCCATTGTCAGAAGCATCCCCGGCAATCCGCTTATATGATCCCCGTGATAGTGTGTAAAACAGATCACGTCAATCGGTTTGAAACTCCATCCTTTTTCCCTGATCGCGATCTGGGTTCCCTCGCCGCAGTCGATCAGCAGACTGCTTCCATTGTACCGGATCATCAGCGAGGTGAGCCAGCGATAAGGGAGCGGCATCATTCCGCCTGTCCCAAGCAAACATACATCCAGCATTTTATTCTCCTATCGGAATAGAAAACGTCGCAACAAATTCATCGTAACACTTTTCGCACAGATCAAATGAATCCACCCGGTTGTCCTTATCAGAAAAATATCCCCAGCGTTTTTCTACCTCGAGGACATCTTCTTCAGGCCGCCCCTGATGCACTGCGATTTCCCTTCCACACTTATTGCAAAAAATTTTTCCTACTTCTTTCGTCTCTTTTAATATATACTGGCGCATACAATTCCTCCTGTGAATCATTCCGTGTTTTTGCTACGCCTATATTATAGCTTGACATAATCGCATTTTCCACCGGGAAATGCTTCCTGTCCTTCCGCTCATCTTCCAATTTTTCTGCTCATCAGAATCGCATCTTCCACCGGTTCCGCATAATAATTCTTCCGAACGCCGTCTTTGACAAATCCGTAATCCTGATAAAAAGAAAGCGCCTCCTCGTTGCTCTTTCTGACGTCAAGCATTAATTTCAGGACTCCGTTGGATGCGCAAAGATCTTCCAGTTCCAGCATCATCCTCGTCCCTACCCCTCTCTTCCTGCATTCCGGCGCCACGGCGATCCTGGCGATCTCCCCGTCCTCCAGTACATAATACAAAATCAGATATCCGATCAGTTTTCCGTCCTCGTGGGCAGTCAGCAGGAGAGTCTGACTCTGTGCGTATGTCTCCCTCAACGCCGCCTCGCTCCACGGATCCGAAAAAATCCTTTTCTCCAACTGTGCCGCTTCTATAAGATCAGCTTCACGCATTTTACGAATCGTCAGCATATCTGCCTCCCGTTATTTTTTATCGTTTTTTGCAGACCCGCGTTCGGCCTGTTCGCGCCTGGCCCGTTCGCGTTCGGCCTGGGACGCTCTCAGATAATCCGGCTGATGCCCGGCGGCCGTCTCCGTCTTTCCGGCCCTGTAATACTGAATTCCAAGCGCCCCGACCGCCGCCGCTCTCTGCCTGTTTAAATGCGGCGGGGCAAAAAAATACGGAACCCTCAGTTCTCTTTCCAACACTTCCCTGTAGACCGGCACGCCGTCCCCGAGGAAAGTCACCTGCTCTCCGAGAAGGTTGAGTTTCTCAGCCAGTTTATCCACTTCGACCGCCATCTGCTTTTCGACTACGCGAAATTCCTTCTCACACGAATAAATCCCCGTGTAAACCTGACGTCTCCTGGCGTCCATGACCGGACATACAATTCCGGAAGTCCTGTACAAATTGTAAGCCAGGGCGTCCAGAGTCGGCACATGGATCAAAGGCTTGTTCCAGGCCAGCCCTAATCCTTTCGCAGTGGCGGAGCCGATCCTGAGTCCGGTAAAGGAACCCGGCCCTCCCGACACTGCGATCGCGTCGATCGTATCCGGAGCCAGACCGGTCATTCTGATCATTTCGTCCAGCATCGGAAGCAGCGTCTGCGAATGCGTTTTCCTGTAATTCACCGTATATTCCGCTATCGTCTGTTCCTCTTCCACGATCGCGGCTGCCGCTACCAGGCCGGAACTCTCCAAAGCTAAAATGCGCATATGATTTCCTTCCTTATTTCTTTTCTTCTACTGTGATCCTTCGATAGTCCGCTCCTCTTTCCCAATCCTTCTCAATCCGTACCTCCGTGTACTGTCCCGGCAGAATCTCTTTAATAAGATCCGCCCACTCAATCAGGGTAACTCCATCCCCGTACACATAATCATCAAAGCCGATTTCATCCATCTCTTCCACGCCGCCGATCCGATATACGTCAAAATGATAAAAGGGCAGACGCCCTTCCTCATATATCTGCACGATCGTAAAAGTAGGACTGCAGACAGGCCCGTCAATGCCCAGACCCGCCGCAAATCCTTTGGTAAATATCGTTTTTCCCACTCCCAGATCACCGATCAGGGCAAATACCCGGCCGGGTTTGGCCCCGCGCGCCATTTGAACTCCAAGTTCAAAGGTTTCCTCTTCCCGGTTTGTCTCTATGGTCATATGGTTTCCTCGCATCATAAATTTTCAGTTTTCTCATTCAGCCCCGGATACGCTCATAAATCTCTGAATGATCGTCGCGCAGACCGCGCGGCTGATAAAGCTTTTTGGATTCAGCCTGCCGCCGTCTCCGGTAATCAGCCGGTTATCCACCGCCCAGGCCATCGCCCTTTCGGCATAAGGAGCGACCTGATCCGCGTCCGGATATGTTTTGTACTGTTCCGTCACCGCGGCGTCTTTTTCCACATAGCCCTTCCATTCCGCGTACCGGTACATCATAACCACCGCGTCCTGCCGCTCGATCCAGCCGCTCGGATTGAACATCCCTGTGTCTTCGTAGCCGGTTATGATCCCTACTCCGCTGCTTCCGGCCCACTGTACCGCGTCGCTGTAAAAGCAGCTGCTGTCATTGTAATCGACATCCGGAAAAACCTTTATCTTTCCCTCCGGCTGCGGTTCATTTCCTCCGCCGGTTTTATCCGCCATCCGGTACAGAACCGTCGCAAACTGCGCGCGGCTCAATTGCCCGTCGCGTCCGAACACGCCGTTTTTCTCATCCAGACCCGTCATGATTCCTCTGTCATAGACATACTGTATCTCCGATACCGGCCAGTCGCTTTTGGCAGGCTCCGTCGGCTTTACATCTCCGAATACCGCTGTGACAACTTTTGGCTGCTGCGGTTCCGATTCCGGCTCCTGATATGCGGGATCATGATACCGATCCGGCGCCGTCTCGTCCCACGGATCCGGGAGTCCCTGATCCGGGAAAATTTTTTCAAAAAAAGTATAGGTCTGAGAATCGTACTGCCGCAGTTCCTCCCTCGTATTCACAGGTCCCCTCACGCCGTCCGACCAGTCCTGGCTCTCCTCCATCACATTGAACCAGATCGCGCACATTGTGGCAAAAAATTCATCCTCATTCGAAATACAGTACGTTTTCGGCCAAAGCCCGCTGTCCTTCGCGTGATTATATGCGGCAAGAAACTCCGTACTCAGGCTTTTGTCTTCCAGCAGATCCATGCCCACCGATTTCACACAGTGGCCAAATTCATGGATCAGAATATTTTCATTTTCATACATGGTATTCGCATACCAATCTTCCGAAAGATTCCTGGTCCGCACGATATTCTGCTCCGCAATGGAGGAAACGCAGGAATTGTAAAGGTTTCCGCCGTAACCCTCCACATTGTACATCGTTTTATCAAACCAGTACCTGTGTTCCGGAATCATATATACATTTTCATGAGGACTGTAGACGGCCAGAGAACACTGATAATCCTCCATGTTCTGCGCAATGCCCGTGTCCGTCCTGCTCAGCATGACGTCAACCTGTTCCTTCGCTTTCTCCAGGGAAGTCCCTGCGACCGTATCGTCCGCTTTGATCAGGATCCCCGTATCCGTCGTCAGGAACTGCGTGTAGAAGTTCACATACGGAACGCCGGTATACGAAGCGCTCCTGGCGCTCTTTCCGTCTTCATCCCGGATGTCGGTCCCCAAAACTTCCAGCGTCAGCCCTTTCGCTTCGTCGATCTCGCCATAAAAACAGATGCTCGACATATGCAGATCTGAATCCAGCCTTGCCATGGTCATCCACTGTTCCGTCTGCGCGATCTCCTTATTTGCCCGATCAAAATACAGCGTGTTGGTAACGCCTTCATCTGTCCACGCGGGTTCCAGAGTCAGCCGGGTATCCCCGTTTTTCAGCACAAAATTGTCAACGTCAACGGCCTCATTCTCATCCACATAGCGATCCCAGTAGATTTCCAGAAAATTCTCTTCCTTCAGCACCCGTATTTTTTTGATCTGAGGGCCGTCGTAGGAATCGTCCGCTTCCACCGTCCCGTCCGCTTCCACCGGGATAACGGCAGCCTTCTCTTCCGCCGCCCGCGCTTCCGGCACAGCCTGCGTATCCGCGAGCAGCATGCCAAGCAGCAGAGCCGCCGACGTTATTTTGCGAAAAAGCTTACTTCTATACATAAACGTTCCTCCTTTTTACATATCGTTATATATTGTATCATTTTCTTTCCTTTATGAAAAGTACATTATTCTTTTTTTCTCCCGGAAGTATTCCCGGAGGTCCGGCACCGCAGCCTGTTTGCTTCCACCTCGTAGATGCGGTCGCACATCGACAGTACGCTCGGCCGGTGGGTCGTCACGATACATAATTTCTCCGGGTTGCTTTTGACAATATGATCCAGTACTTCCTTTTCCGTATCCATATCGAGCGCGGAGGTCGCCTCGTCCAGAAGCAGTATCGGCGCGTCCCTCAGGACTGCGCGCGCTATCGCCAGCCGCTGGGCCTGTCCTTCCGACAATCCGCTCCCGTGTTCCCCGATATTATGATAAATCCCGTCGGGAAATTCGCGGACAAAATCCCATGCGCACCCGGCTTCCAGCGCAAGCCGCATCTCCCGTTCCGACGCCGCGGGTTTTACGAGTTTTAAATTATCCGCAATCGTACCCATAAATATCGTATTTCCCTGAGGCACATAGGAAAAGCAGTGCCGGGTAGCCGCCGACAGATTGCAGGATCTGGAATCTGCCCAGTTTATTTTTACCGTTCCTTTTTCCGGAGCCAGCATTCCCAGAAGCAGACGCACCAGCGTTGTTTTTCCCTCTCCGGAAGGGCCTACGATCGCCACCACTTCCCCGGACGCCGCAGAAAAATCCGCGTGTTCAAATACAACTCCCCCGTCCGGATAAGCTGCCGTGACGTCCTTAAGCTCCACGCTTACTTTCCCCCTGTAATCTCTCAGGCCCTGTTCCTCCGTATCCTCCAGGGATTCCTTCTCCAGCTCTGCAACAGCCATCAGCCTTCCCGCGGAAGTCGTCGCGCCGATCAGAGACGGGACCATGCGGACCAAATTGTTGAAAGCGGTCGCAAGCCCGGACGCAAGCTGCAGAAACATGGCCATCGTACCGGTAGTGATATATCCGCCCCACAGCCTGTATATGCTCCATCCAAAACAGAGATAGGACACCGCCATTCCTGTGATCGACATATAGGAGGAAACAAAAATGCTGAATTTATTGTAATTCATCATTTTTTTCCGATAATGTTCCTGTACTTCCCTCATCTTTCTGCTGAAAGTCTCCATCAGCCCGAACGCTTTCACAGTCTGAAGATTCTGGAAAGAGTCGTTCTGGAAGGACATCATATCGCTGCTGATCTCCCTCATTTCTTTATTGTATATGCGCATCTTCTTCATCAGCGTTCTGGAAAGCGCCAGGGTCACCGGAGCGCTGATCAGCGCAAAAGCCGCCATTGTAGGGTCGTAGTACAAAATGATAACGAACGTACCCAAAAACTGCGCGGCGTGGGTGACTAACCCCGGGAGCCAGCTGATTACATTCGTGGACACAATGTTCATATCACTGTTCAGACGGTTCAGCAGATCTCCGGTCGTATAGATCTGAAGTTCTTCCCAGCGGGTGTACAGAATTTTATCGTACAGTTCCGAACGCATTTCATTCTGGACCATCACTGTGATCCGGGCCGATATCCGGCTCACGACCGCATTCGCCGCAATGCTCCCCACGGCCATCCCTGTCATCAGAACCGCGAGTCCGGCAATCCCGTCTGTCTGCCTTCCTATGACCGCGTCAATCAGATTTTTTGATACCACGCTGCCTCCCAGCGACATGCCTGTTCCCAGGATCCCCGTAAAAAGATAAAAAAGCAGAGAGAAACGATATCTGCGAACATACCTGTACATCCAGCGCAGTTCATGATACATTTCCGTCAGATATCCCTCTCGCATTTTTCTCATTATCTTTCCGATGATATTCATATCCGTCCCTCTCGCTTGTCTTTCCGGCTGTTTTTCATAATAGCATACCGGATTGCGGTTTCCCAGTCCCTTTTTCCTCAAAAATATAATTTCCTGTTTTCTCTTGCATTATATAAAGAACAGCGCTATAATGGCAACAGTTAAATAAAATTTCTTCGGGGTAGGGTGAAAGTCCCAACCGGCGGTATAGTCCGCGACCTGCTGTACGACCAGTGCGGCGGCTGATTTGGTGAAATTCCAAAACCGACAGTAAAGTCTGGATGGGAGAAGAAGGACAGAGCCGTCATGCGGACGTATCCCCGATGCTTTTGTATCGGGGTTTTTTGTTACATAAAAAGCGGCGCTTTCCGGCCCCGCTCCCCGCTAAAAACACACAAAAAAGGAGAGATCACACAATGAACACACATGTCACAACCCCCGCAAATGAAAAACCGGAAATCACAGTAAAAATGATCGCGCAGATCGGAATGTTGGCCGCCGTCGCCACCGTTTTAATGCTGTTTGAAATTCCTCTTCCGTTCGCTCCCTCTTTCTATGAGATCGACTTCAGCGAAGTCCCCGTCCTGATCGGATGCTTTGCGATGGGTCCCATAGCCGGAGCAGTGATAGAACTGATTAAAATTTTATTGAATTTCGCACTCAACGGGACGGTTACCGCCGGCGTCGGTGAAATCGCAAACTTTTTGATCGGGTGCGCCCTGGTCGTTCCTGCCGGAGCCATCTACCGCAAAAAACACACGCGCGCCGGAGCCATCGCCGGCATGTCCGCCGGGACGGTATTTATGACGATCCTCGGATGTTTCCTGAACGCATACCTTCTCCTTCCCGCTTATGCGAAAGCGTTTGAGCTTCCGATGGACGCGCTGATCGGGATGGGAAGCGCGGTGAACGGCCATATCCACAGTCTGTTTACCTTCGTTTTATTTGCCGTGGCTCCGTTCAATCTGCTGAAGGGCATTCTGGTATCGCTGATCGTATTTTTGATCTATAAAAAAATAAGCCCCATCCTGCGGATGCGGTGACGGATCAGGACGGCAAACGCAAAAAGGGATCATTACAGAGTCCGCTCTGTTTTCTTGAAAACAAAAGCGAAACATGTTATAACCCGAGTTTGCCACTTACAAATGCGAAATGGAGCCGGTTTCTGGCTCCATTTTCCTTGTATATATGCGATTTTTCCA
>CANRMH010000059.1 GCA_947631695.1 uncultured Lachnospiraceae bacterium
AAGCTGCTTCGCAGAGGATATACGTTTGTATCAGGTACGGATACGGAGGTAGTTGCGCATCTGCTGGATTATTATTACGATGGCGATCCGCTTTCAACGATCGCGAAGATAATGGTCCGGATCAGGGGATCTTATGCGATGGGTATCCTGTTTGGAGAACATCCGGGCGTACTCTATGCGGTTCGAAAGGACAGCCCGATGATCGTGGGGAGCAGTGAGGATGGAAACCACATCGCGTCGGATGTTCCGGCGATACTAAAGTATACGCGGGACGTCTATTTTGTGGATAATATGGAGATCGTAGAACTGACGAAAGATCAGGTGCATTTCTATAATCTGGATCTGGAAGAGATCGAAAAAGAGATCACAAGAGTGAATTGGGACGCTGAAGCCGCCGAGAAGGGCGGTTATGAGCATTTTATGCTTAAGGAGATATATGAGCAGCCCAAGGCGGTTCGGGATACGATTGCCGGGCGGATAAAAGACGGCCGGATCGTGCTGGATGAGATCGGTATGACGGACGATGAGATAAGAAAGCTTCGAAGGATCTACATTGTAGCGTGCGGTTCCGCGTACCATGTAGGCGTTTCAGCCCGGTACATTCTCGAGCAGATGGCGCGGATCCCTGCGGAGGTGGAACTGGCGTCGGAGTTTCGTTACCGCAAACCGCTGCTGGAAAAGGATTCGCTGGTGATCGTTATCAGCCAGTCGGGGGAAACGGCGGATTCCCTGGCTGCCCTCAGAGAAGCACAGAAGCGAGGAGTAAAGGTGCTTGCGATCGTAAACGTGGTGGGGAGTTCCATTGCCAGGGAAGCGGACTATGTCATGTACACGTGGGCGGGACCGGAGATTTCCGTAGCCACGACCAAGGCATATAGTACCCAGCTGGCGGTCATGTACCTGATCAGCATGAAATTTGCTCTGGTCAGAGAGGCTGTCTCTGAGGAAGAATTTGAGGATCTTCTCAAAGAACTTCAGGAACTTCCGGAGAAAATACAGATGCTGCTGGGGGATAAGGAACGGATTCAGTGGTTTGCGTCGAAGTACTCCGGAAGCCGGGATATTTTCTTTATCGGACGTGGGATCGATTATGGGATGTCCCTGGAGGGTTCGCTGAAATTAAAAGAGATATCCTATATTCATTCGGAGGCGTATGCGGCGGGAGAACTGAAGCATGGGACGATCTCCCTGATCGAAAAGGGGATTCTGGTAGTGGGGATCGCTACGCAGAAGGAATTGTTTGAAAAGACGATCAGCAATATCGTGGAGGTTAAGTCCAGGGGAGCGTATATCATGGGACTGACGGTGAACGAGAACTTCTCTATGGAGGATACCGCTGACTTTACGGTATATATCCCAAAGACGTCCGAGTATTTCACTACCTCCCTTGCGGTCATTCCGCTGCAGCTCTTTGCGTATTATGTAGCGCTTGCGAAAGGTTTGGATGTGGATAAGCCGAGAAATCTGGCGAAATCAGTCACGGTGGAATAGGAAACAGGGAGCGGGGAGAACCATGATAGATATACATGCACACATTCTGCCCGGAATAGACGACGGAGCATCAGATATTTACGACACGCTTAAAATGGCGCAGATGGCGGCGGACAGCGGATGCACGACGGTCGTCGCCACGCCCCACTGCAATCTGCCCGGGGCGTATGACAACTATTTTGGAAAAAAGTATATCGAGCTGTTTGAGAGGGTGTCGGGTATGATCGCCAGAGAGCAGATTCCCATACGCCTGCTCCCGGGAGCGGAGGTATTCGCGACATGGGATTTGCCGGAACTTTTGACGGAGAAAAAGATCATGTCGTTGAACGGAAGCAGATATGTTCTGATCGAATTCCGGTTTGACGAGGATCCGGAATTTGCCGACAGCGTACTGGAACGGGTGGCGGAAGTCAGGGCGAAGCCGGTAGTGGCGCATGTAGAACGGTATGATTTTGTGAAGGATAACCCGATGATCGTATCCCGGTGGAGGAAAAAAGGATATCAGATTCAGGTGAATAAAGGAAGCTTTATGGGGAGATACGGAAAGGAATCGCGCAGGCTTGCGTACGAGTTTCTGGAGCGTTCACTCATTACCGCAATCGCCAGCGACGCGCACGGTTACGCACGCAGGACGCCGTATATGGCGGATGTGAGGAGACAGCTGAGCGAGGAGTACCCCCGGGAATATCTTGAGGAACTGTTTGTGGAGAATCCCAGAAGAATTTGTGAAAACCGGCCGGTGATTTCCAGACAGCCGGGTTCATTTATGGAGGAAAGATAAAATGAGAAAATTTCGGATACTCAGCACGATCTATCTGCTGGCTGCGCTGGGATTATTCGCAGCCGTCAAATTAATGCAAAGGCAGATGAGAGATACGAAGCCGCCTGTGGTGACGTGTGAAAGCGATACATTGACGGTGTCAGTCCATGCGTCGGACGCCGATCTTCTTGAGGGGGTTACGGCGCAGGACGAGCGTTCGGGGGATGTCACCGATTCGTTGGTGGTTGAGAGCATTTCTGGTTTTATAGAGGAGGGAAAACGGATCATCACTTACGCCGCGCTTGATGACCAGAACAATGTGGGGCGTGCGGAGCGTACGCTGATGTACAAGGATTACAAGCCCCCGGTGTTTCACATGAGCAGTTCCCTCTGTTTCGCGGTAGGCCAGAAGATTGATCTGCTTTCGGGGATATCCGCGGAGAGTTCCATCGACGGTTCCCTTACCTCCAAGATCAAATATAAGCTGGACGAGTCTATCGATATGTCGCAGACGGGAATCTATCCCATTGAATATCAGGTGGTGGACAGTACCGGAACGATCCAGTATCTCTCCACTTACGTGGAAATCTGTCAGGCCAGCATGCTGAGGAACAAGGTGGACTTGACGGATTATCTGATCTACTTTCCGCTGGGGGAGGCGTTCGATCCGATTCCGTACTACGCGGGTTCGCGCACGGAGGGCTTCATGCATGTGGAAGGAAATGTAAACACTAACGAAGCGGGTACTTATTATGTGGACTATTTCGTGGACGGCATAACGGAAAACGGAAAGAGCCGTCTGGTCGTAGTGGTGCAGTAAGGGGGGTGGATAAGCATGGGTGAGGAATATCAGAAAATAGACATTCATACGATCCGGAGGGATGTTTTGAAGGAATGGTGGACCATCCTCTGTACAGCGCTTGCGACCGGGCTTTTGGCGGTTTCGGTGGCGTCCTATCTGTATCATCCTACATTTACGTCCAGTTCGACATTCGTAATCACTGCGAAAAATAACAATATGGGCGTCGTGGGAAATCTGGCTCAGGCGACAGAACTTGTGGAGACGTTTCAGTCGGCGCTGAACAGTCAGCTGCTGAAAAAAGAAGTGGCAAAGGAGTACGGGCTGGAATCCTTCCCCGGCACTGTGAAAATTGCGGTAGTGCCGGAGACCAACCTTCTGACCCTGTCAGTTACCAGTAAATCTCCCGAGTGGTCTTACCGGCTGCTCAAAGGGCTGATGGCAAAGTATCCGGAGACGTTCGAGAATGTTCTGGGGGACGCGGTGCTGGAGATTTTTGAGGAACCCAAATTTTCCGCCCAGGCGGATCAGGTTTTTAGCGGAGGTCAGATCTTTTTAAAGTTTTTTGGAATTTCAGGCGCGGCTCTGGTTCTGTTGTTCGCGGTTCTTTCTTATATGAAAGATACGGTCAAAAACGAGAGCGAGGTGGAGAAAAAGCTGGATACAAAATTGTTTGCGACCTTGATGCATGAACCGACGTACCGCAATTTGAAGGCAAGAATTAAGAGAAAGAGGACAAGACTTCTGTTCATGGAGCCTGCGGTGAGTTTTGGATTTGACGAGACGATTAAAAAAATCCGGACGAAGCTTACCTACCGAAAATCCGGCGAGGGAGGGCAGGTATTCCTGGTGACGAGCGCGAAAAGGCAGGAGGGGAAAAGTACGATTGCCGCCAACCTGGCGCTGGCGCTTGCCAGACGTGGAGAGAAGGTACTGCTGATCGAAGGGGAGCTTCGGCGGCCCCAGCTTGCACAGATTCTGGGAGTGGAAGACGAAATGCGGGTCGATTTGCAAAAATTTCTGGCAGATGGGCAGAAGCCGGCGCCGCAAATGGAAGTGGAGCCGTACAGGCTGAATCTCCTGCTTGCGAAAGAACCGAATTCGCGTTCCAGCGAAATCCTGTCATCGGAGGAATTCCAGAATTATCTTGTGGAACGCAGGAAAGATATGGACTATATTATTATCGACGCTCCGCCCGTGCAGAAACGGTCGGATACGGGGGTGCTTGCACGGCTTGCGGACGTATCCATACTTGTCGTGAGGGAGAATAAGACGCTTGCGATAGATATCAATGACAGTATTGATATGCTTAACGAGTACGGAGCGAAGGTGCTTGGGTGCGTGTTCAACGACGTTCACGCGGGAGGCAACCTGATCCGTTCGGGATATGGCTATGGCTACGGTTACGGTTATGGTTACGGCAGATACTATGGCTACGGCAGATATTATGGATACGGCAGGCATTACGGTTATGGATCGTATTATGGAAATTATTACAACCGTAAAGGCAGTCGGAAGAAGGAAGAGAAGGAGTAAGTAAATGCAGGAAAAAGAAGGAGTAATTGATTTATTTGACTGGGCCGTGGATTATCTGCGTACGCTCAGAAGGATGATTCTCTGGGCGGTGTTTTTTATGATTCTGGGTGCGGCGGCTTTTTCTCTTCGTACGTATGTACAATATGAACCCAGATATACGGCGTCCTCCACTTTTACGATCACAATGGAGGGAAGTTCCAGGCAGACCGATTATACGTCGGGGGTATCGTACTATGACAGCCGGACGGCTTCGCAGATGGAGAAAACGTTTCCCCATATTCTTACCAGCAGCGTACTCAGGAGGAAGGTTTCGCAGGAAATGGGAATACCGCTCACGGAGGAGATGGAGATACAGGCGACCGCTGTGGAGAAAACCAACCTGTTTACGATCTCCGTCACCGACAGCGACGCGGAGCGGGCATATGTGGTGCTTCAGTCCGTGATAAGGAATTATCCGCAGTTTTCGGAAGTGATTGTGGGGAAAGTGGACATGCAGCTTGTGGATGAAACCGGGATACCTCCCAGACCGGACAACGTAAAGAATTACAGGGAGGCCGTTGCGCTGGGGGCGCTGGCGGGACTTGCGCTGGTCATGATCTGGGCGGCTGCGGTCGTATTCCTGCGCAGAACGATCCAGAGGGAGAAGGATATTCGGGAAAAACTGAACCTGAGATGTCTGGGAAGCGTACCGGAAGTAATGATGAAGAAGCGTTCAAAAAAGAAATCCTACCTGGTACTGACCGATGAAAATATAGATCAGCAGTTTCAGGAAAGCATAAGGATGATCCGGAACAAAGTGGAGCATTATGCCCATGCGAACAGGAAAAAAATCTTCCTGATTACCAGCGCCCTTGCGGGAGAAGGAAAGAGTACGATAGCGGTGAATCTTGCGTTATCCCTTGCGCATAATGGAAAAAGAGTCTTTCTGGCCGACTGCGACCTGAGACACCCGACGGACAGGAATATTCTTGGTTTGGAAAAGAAAGATGGACTGCGGGAGGCTCTGGAAGAAAAGAAAGAGGGACTGCGGGAGGTTCTGGAAGGAAAAAAGAGTCTGAAAGAATGCGTGCTTCGCGGGAAGGAAATCGGGCTTGAGGAAGATTCAACTTTCAGTTTTCTTCCCGGAGGCGCGGGAATGGAAGACGGATCGGAACTTCTTGGAACGGATCGGATGAGAGAAATTCTGGAACAGCTTAGGGAAGAGGCGGATTATGTGATTCTGGACAGCGCTCCGTCCGGACTTTTGACCGACGCAGTTGTTCTCGCAAAATATGCGGACGCGGGTATTTTCGTAGTGAGAAGGGATTTTGCCAGGATGGATTTTGTCTCTGAAGGGATAGATCATCTGGCGGAAAGCGGTATTACCATGGCCGGCGCGATTCTGAACGCCAGTCAGGAACGTCATGACAGGAAGAAGCAGGATTAGGACTGCCGCATGGCGGAAAGGGGCGGAACAGGACGCCCTTTAGAAAGCGCAGAAGAAAAAACTCGAAGAACTGCTGTGGTAAACGTATGAAAACATAAAAAAGGCTTGACTTCACGCCGTTTGCTGTGATATAGTATGGTAGCGATGGAAGTAGGTCTTTTTTTTATGCCTAAAAACCGGCAGCCCCGCAAGCTGTCGGGAACACGTTAATTGTAAAAGAAAAAGCGAGGTGGAAGTTGTGCGTACAAGAATTACACTGGAATGTACCGAATGCAAGCAGCGTAACTACAATATGACAAAAGATAAGAAAGCCCATCCGGAACGCATGGAGACAATGAAGTATTGTAGATTCTGCAGGTCACACACAAAGCACAAAGAAACGAAATAGTCGCCGAGAAGGGGTGAATGTCATGAGTGAAGAGAAAGCTCGCGTGCAGACGAACGAAAAGCCTAAGAGCGGGAAACAGAAGAAGAACAGGTTCAAAGGTCTTCAGGCAGAGTTCAGGAAAATCATTTGGCCGGATAAGACGACACTTGCGAAACAGTCAGCGGCAGCCGTTGCAGTCACCGTGGTTCTGGGAGTCATTATAGCGATCATTGATTTCCTGGTACAGAACGGAGTGGATTTGCTGGTGAGGTAGATCTGACGGTCTGCGGGTAGGAAAGGTGATTTTATGTCAGAGGCAAAATGGTATGTAGTTCATACCTACTCGGGGTATGAAAACAAAGTGAAAGCCAATATTGATAAGACGATCGAGAACAGGCATCTGGAGGATCAGATCCTCGAGGTCCGCGTTCCGCTCCAGGAAGTTGTCGAGATGAAAAACGGCGTTCAGAAAGCGGCCCAGAAGAAGATGTTTCCGGGCTACGTCCTCATCCACATGGTGATGAATGACGACACATGGTACGTCGTCCGCAACACCAGAGGGGTGACGGGGTTCGTCGGACCGGGTTCCAAGCCGGTTCCGCTTACGGACGAGGAGATGGCGCCTCTCGGGATACGCCAGGAGCATTACATCGTGGATTATGAACCGGGCGATACAATCCGTGTGATTGCCGGGGCGTGGACGGATACCATCGGAGTGGTTCACGCGATCAATCCGCAGAAGCAGAGTCTGACGATCAGTGTTGAGCTGTTTGGCCGCGAAACGCCAGTAGAATTAAGTTTCGCCGAAGTGAAAAAAATGTAATCAGCAGTGGGAGGGACGGCTTCGTTCCCGAAAGTACCACAAGGAGGTATTTAAAATGGCAAAAAAAGTAGTAGGTTATATCAAATTACAGATCCCCGCAGGGAAAGCGACGCCCGCTCCGCCGGTAGGACCGGCGCTCGGACAGCACGGTGTGAATATCGTCGAATTTACGAAACAGTTTAACGCTAAGACAGCGGATCAGGGAGACTTGATCATCCCTGTTGTTATTACGGTTTACAGTGACAGGAGTTTCAGCTTTATTACCAAGACGCCGCCGGCAGCGGTTCTGATCAAGAAAGCCTGCAACATCAAATCCGGATCCGGCGTGCCGAATAAGCAGAAAGTGGCGACCATCACGAAAGCGCAGCTTCAGGAGATCGCGGAAAAGAAGATGCCCGATCTGAACGCCGCAAGCATTGAAGCGGCTATGAGCATGATCGCCGGTACATGCAGAAGCATGGGCGTGACGGTAGAAGAGTAGGAAACTGTAAACGGAGAATCGTGGGAGGGTTATCCCGACATCACCACAAGGAGGTATTTTAAATGAAACGAGGAAAGAAATATATTGAAGCTGCCAAAGCGGTTGACAGAGGAACGCTCTATGACAAAGAGGAAGCGATCTCATTAGTAAAAAAGACTTCGGTAGCAAAGTTTGATGAAACTATCGAGGCTCATATCAGAACCGGATGTGACGGACGTCATGCGGACCAGCAGATCCGCGGGGCCGTCGTACTGCCGCACGGAACAGGAAAGACCGTCCGCATTCTTGTGTTCGCGAAGGACGCAAAGGCGGAGGAAGCAGCGGCCGCAGGCGCGGATTACGTAGGCGCCGAGGAATTGATCCCGAAGATCCAGAATGAAAACTGGTTTGAATTCGACGTAGTGGTCGCTACGCCGAACATGATGGGCGTGGTCGGACGTCTCGGACGTATCCTCGGACCAAAGGGACTTATGCCGAATCCGAAGGCCGGCACCGTTACGATGGACGTGGCGAAAGCGATCCAGGAGATCAAAGCCGGTAAGATTGAGTACAGACTCGACAAAACCAATATTATTCATGTGCCGATCGGTAAAGCATCTTTTACCGAAGAGCAGCTTGCAGACAACTTCCAGACGCTTATTGATGCAATCAACAAGGCAAGGCCGGCAGCGGTGAAGGGTCAGTTCTTAAAGAGCGTGACGCTTACTTCTACAATGGGACCCGGCGTAAAGGTGAACCCGGCAAAACTGTCATAATATAGATTGCACGAGATATATAAAGGGCTATCGCATAATGCGGTAGCTCTTTTAAGCAGATACGGAAAAATCTGAGGAAATGCTATGGAAAAGAAAAAAAGAAAAATTTTCGGATGGTACAAAGATCAGAGGCTGAGGAATAAAATTTTGTTTGCGTTTATATTTTCCTCAGTCCTTCCCATGGTGCTGGCTCAGATTTTCATGGGATACGTAAATTTCTCCAGCATCCGGGGAAAAATGGACGAACTGATGGTAAATGAACTGACGCAGATGGCGGAACGGGTGAACCTCACGCTGGACGTTTATACCGGCCTGGTATATCAGATTTACGTCGATAATCGGATCGTAAAGAATCTGAACCAGCTGATGGACAAAACGTATGAGGAAAAAGAGGTGGCGCGCAGGGAGATCTATGAGCGGCTCCAGCAGTACGATACGTCGGCGGAGGGGATCGAGTGCATCAGTATTATTCTGAGGGACGGCCAGCAGCTGACCTATGACTTCACGAATGCGTCCACAGTACAGAGCATTTGGCAGGGGTACTCGGACCTCAGGGAGATCACGCCTTATATCGACGCCCAGAATGCCTCCGGTATTGTCATAACGCCTACTATGCGCCAGATGAGGGACGGGCGCGAGGAGCGCCTGTTTCATATCTCAAAGAGGATGTATGATTATGAAGATCTGGAAAAAGGCTCGATCGCCACGGTGGTGATGAGCGTCAATGAGCAGATTTTGAACCAGATCTGCGCGACGAACCGTTCCCGGGATCCGGAGCAGGAGTACAGCGTAAGCTTTATTGTCAATAAGAACGGGGACGTACTGTCCTATCCGGATTCGAACTACTCCGGCATTTCAATGAAGCCGGACGCTTCGGTGGAAGAATTTGTCCGGAGTACCGGAAGGCTTAGGGGAAAGTCGATCGCGGTGAATCAATATGAAGATCCCCAGATGGAATGGATCTTTTACAATGTATATGACAGGGAGTATATGTTTCGGGAAATTACCATGGTGCAGATCATGACGGTTCTGGTCGCGTGCCTGGCGGTTTTTCTTTCCCTTCTGTTGATTTTCGTTCTCACAGGAATGCTTGAGAAATCGACGAAAGCGCTGATGCAGGGAATACAGGAGGTTCAGAAGGGAAATCTGAACGTAAAAGTCCGGGTAGACAGCAGGGACGAGTTCGGCGAGATTGCTGAAAATTTCAATGAACTGACAGGAAAAGTGCAGGAGTTGATTACGGAGGTAACGGACGCCGCCCAGAAGCAGAAGGAGGCGGAGATCCATGCGCTGGAAGCTCAGATCAATCCTCATTTTCTGTATAATACGCTGGACTGCATCAACTGGATGGCGATTGACAGGGGAGAGTACGAGATTAGCAAAATGCTCCGGGATCTGGGACTGATCCTTCGCTATACTGTGAACGGGAGCAACCAGGAAGTAAAAGTGTCGGAGATGGCGGA
>CANRMH010000060.1 GCA_947631695.1 uncultured Lachnospiraceae bacterium
GCATCCAGTATCTCCTTCACCTTCTCCGGCTCGTAGAACCCACGTCCCACGCGGATCAGCGTTCCCGCGATAATGCGGACCATATGGTACAGAAATCCGTTTCCCGAAATACGGATCACGATATGCGGGCCGTCTTTTGCGATCTCGACCGTCTCGATCGTCCGCACCGTATCCTCAACGTCCGTGCGGATATTGCAGAAGCTTGCAAAATCGTGCGTACCCGTCAGGTACGCCGCGCCCTTCCTCATTCTCTCCACATCCAGAGCAAAAGAGACGAACGTACTGACCGTCCGCGCCAGAGGATTTGGCACAGGCGCGTTGTAGATGTGGTACTCATATGTTTTCCGGATTCTGTCCTGATACCGCGGATGCCAGTCTGCGGGAACCTGTTCGGACTTTACGATCACGATGTCCTCGGGAAGTTTCTGATTCAGCGCATACGCTATCTTCTCAGGCGGGATCCTGCAGCATGTGTCAAAGACCGCGATATTTCCCAGCGCATGTACCCCGGAATCCGTCCGGCTTGCTCCGATCACATGGATATCTTCCCCCGTAAGTCTGCTGAGTCTGCGGTTCAGCACCTCCTCAACGGTCGTCCCATTCGGCTGGATCTGCCATCCGCAGTAATTCGTGCCGTCGTAGGCTACCGTCAGTCTGATTCGAACCGGAACGGAATCTGCCATTTCATTACCTCCGTCTATGTCAAAAAATCCAGATATGCAGCGGAACAGATCTTCCGATCAGCACGACGGCGGCCGTATACACGGCCATCGCAAAATACGCCGCATAATCCCTCCCCTTATATTTCAGGGGCTTCATTTTCGTTCTTCCCTCTCCGCCGTGATAACATCTCGCCTCCATCGCCATCGCCAGATCGTTGGCGCGCTGAAATGCAGACACAAAGAGCGGTACAAGGATCGGCACCATACTCCTGGCCTTCTGGATGATATTTCCGCTCTCCAGATCCGCTCCCCTTGCAATCTGTGCCTTCATGATCTTGTCCGTTTCCTCCAGAAGAATCGGTATGAACCGCAGAGCGATGGACATCATCATCGCCACCTCGTGAACCGGCACCCGGATCCTGTTCAGGGGATGAAGGAGGCTCTCGATCCCATCCGTCAGCCCATTCGGCGTCGTGGTAAAGGTCATGAGCGAAGATCCCGCAATCAGATAGACCAGCCGGATGGCCATATATACGGCAGTCCTGAGTCCTCCTTCCGTGATCGTGAAGATCCATACTCTGACCAGCACATCTCCTTCCCTTGTAAGGAATAAATTAAACACTACCGTGATCATGAGAAGCATGATCACGGGTCTCATGCCCCGCATAATATATGAAAACGGAACTTTGGAAAGACGTATGATCGCCACCAGAAATACGGTCGCGACGAGATAACCCGGTATGCTCTTAAACAGGAACAGGGAGACCAGGTAGCACAGCGTACATACGAGCTTCACTCTCGGATCCAGCCTGTGCAGAACGCTCTTCGCCGGATAGTATTGTCCTATTGTAATATCCCGAATCATTTTCCTCTCCCCAATGCCGCCATAATTTCGTCCGCCGCTTCCTCCACGGTTGTGACGTCCGTTCTGACCTTCATTCCCTTTTCCTGCAGGTCATGCATGATATATGTCACCTGCGGAGCCGCCAGTCCGATCTTCTCCAGCTCCCGGTAATGGGCAAAAACCTCTTTCGGAGTCCCGTTGTACAGAATTTCGCCCCCGTTCATCACAACGATGCGGTCCGCGTACCTGGCGACGTCCTCCATGCTGTGGGACACCAGAATCACCGTCAGGCCCCCCTCCCTGTGCAGATATGAGATCTGATCCAGGATCTCATCCCGTCCTTTCGGGTCCAACCCCGCCGTCGGCTCGTCCAGCACCAGAACTCTGGGCCGCATCGCCAGCACTCCCGCGATCGCGGCGCGCCGCTTCTGCCCGCCCGAAAGATCAAACGGAGAATACTGTTCGTATTTCTCTTTCAGTCCGGCCAGTTTCAAAGCTTCCCGCGCCCGCTTCTCGCACTCTTCCTGCGGCAGTCCCTGATTCTTTGGGCCGAAGCATACGTCCTTCAGCACGGTCTCCTCAAACAGCTGGTATTCCGGATACTGAAAAACCAGCCCGACCTGACTGCGGAGTTCCCGCATCGGGTACCCTTCCCGATAGATATTTTCTCCATTATAATACACATTTCCGCCGGTGGCCCTGATCAGTCCGTTCAGATGCTGGATCAGCGTAGATTTCCCGGAACCCGTATGCCCGATAATTCCCACAAATTCTCCCTGCTGAATCTCCAGGCAGATATCCTTCAGTGCCATTCTCTCATACGCTGTCCCCGGACTGTAAAGATAATTCACATGCTCTAATTTAATCGACATAGTAGTTCCACCAACTCTTCTTTTTTCAGGATACCGGCCGGGATCGGAAGCCCCCTCTTCCGGAGCTTATCCGCGAGGATCGTCACCTGCGGAACGTCGAGCCGGTACCTTTTAAGCAGCTCCACCTGCGAAAAAATCTCACGGGGCGTCCCTTCCATCACCACGCGACCGTGATCCATCACGAATACCCTGTCGGCGTCAATCACCTCTTCCATATAATGAGTGATCAGGATCACCGTAACCTTCTCCTGCCTGCGCAGTTCCTCCACCGTCCGGAGTACTTCCCTGCGCCCAACGGGATCCAGCATCGCAGTAGGCTCATCCAGCACGATACATTTTGGACGCATGGCGATCACTCCGGCGATCGCCACGCGCTGCTTCTGTCCCCCGGACAGTTTATTCGGAGAATGATACCGGTATTCGATCATTCCGACCGCCCTTAAGCTCTCCTCCACGCGCTCCCAGATCCTGTCCGTCTCAACGCCCAGATTCTCCGGTCCGAAGCCCACGTCTTCCTCCACGACCGTACCAATGATCTGATTGTCCGGATTTTGAAAAACCATCCCGGCGGACTGCCGGACATTCCAAAGTTTCTCCGGCTGCCTTGTATTTTGCCCGTTCACCCAGACCGTCCCCTGCGTAGGGAGCAGTATTGCATTGAGATGCTTCGCGAGCGTGGACTTGCCGGATCCGTTATGGCCCAGAATCGCCACAAACTGTCCCTCCCGGATATCGATATTCACTTCGTCGATCGCCCGGGATCTGCCGATCACATGATTTTCCTCATCCTGCTTCTCATATTCAAAAACCAGATTTTCCGTGTGAACCATACTTTCCATGCAGCCAGCAAACCTCATTTCTATATTGTCATCGGTTCCAGATATTCCTCATCTCCGGTATCCACCGTTACCTTCGCGATCTTCTGAGGCTTCAGGGGGCGGTCGTTGTAATCGGTATCGGTCTCCGCGATCTTATTGACAACGTCCATACCCTCCGTGATCTTTCCAAACGCCGCATACGCGCCGTCCAGATGAGGGGCGTCCCTGTGCATGATAAAAAACTGGGAGCCCGCGGAATCCGGGTTCATCGCCCGCGCCATGGAAAGCACGCCCTCCGTATGCTTCAGATCATTTTGAAAACCGTTCTGATTAAATTCACCCTTGATATAATATCCCGGTCCTCCCATTCCGTTTCCGTCCGGGCATCCGCCCTGAATCATGAATCCGCAGATTACCCGATGAAACGTCAGCCCATCGTAGAATCCCTTCCTCACCAGCGAAATAAAATTGCGCACGGTATTCGGCGCAATCTCAGGATACAGCTCCGCTTTCATAATATCTCCGTTTTCCATCTCAAATGTAACAATCGGGTTCGCCATAATGATACCTCTTTCTTATCAAATTTTTCTCAATTGTAACATGGGAATTCCATAAAATCAAACGTATCCCGCCGTCTTTTCCCGAATCGCGGTATTTGGCGGTTTTCTCCCTACATCTTTCCCGACATTTCCTCGCAGGCTTTCATCGCCTCAAAAACCGCGCTTCGAAATCCCTTCTCTTCCAGAGTCCGGACCGCCTCGATCGTGGTTCCCGCCGGGGAACACACCATATCCTTCAGCTCTCCGGGATGTCTGCCCGTCTCCAGGACCATCTTTGCGCTTCCCAGAACCGCCTGCGCGGCAAACCGGTACGCCTGCTGCCTCGGCATGCCTCCCGACACAGCCGCGTCGGCCATCGCCTCGATCATCATGAACACATAAGCGGGAGAGCTGCCGCTCACGGCAACCACCGCATCCATCAGGCGTTCCGGAACCATCTCCACGCGCCCGAACCCTTCAAGAAGCCTGACCGCGCTCTCCATCTCTTCCTCCGTCACGCGCGCATTGCAGCACGCCGCCGTCATTCCCTCGCCTACCATCGCGGGGGTATTTGGCATGGTGCGGATCAGTTTTATCTCTCTTTTAAACTGTTCTTCCAGCCAGTTCAGCGTCTTGCCCGGGGCGATCGTGATCATCAGCTGATCCTCCCGCACATCCTCCCTGATCTCCTGTATCACGCTTTCGTAGAACTGCGGTTTTACGGACAGAACCACTGTATCGGCCTGCCTGACCACGTCCCGGTTGTCTTCCGTAACATGAATGTTCAGGCTGTCCCTTACCCTCGACCGCCCCTCCTGCGAAATATCCGATCCGATGATCTCGTCCGCCTTCACGATCCCGTTTTTTATGATGCCGCCCATCATTGCCGAAGCCATATTTCCCGTACCGATAAATCCCAACTTCATTGATCTTTCCTCCGTCCAGTAAGCCTGTTAATGTCTTTAACAATATAACATTTCGGTGGGAGTGTCAACAGGGCAAAGCGTCATTGCATTTAAAAGCAAAAATATGCTATTATATGGATACGGATAAGGGAACTGTCAGGAACGCCTTTACCGTCCGTTCCGATTTGTTCCGTCAAGATCAAAAAGAGGTTCACTATGATAAGATTTATTGTTTCAGGCGCAGCCGCGCTGCTGATCCTTCTGTATTTTTACATGATCCTTCCCCGCCTTTCCAGTCGGAAGAACATGCGGCCCTTCCGGCGCGCCATGTTTGCGCATCGGGGTTACCACTGCGCCGACAAACTCATCCCGGAAAATTCCATGCCCGCCTTCCGGGCGGCGATCCGCCACGGGTACGGAATCGAGCTGGATCTCCGCCTGACCCGCGACGGCCGGCTGGTCGTCTTTCACGACGACAATCTGACAAGAATGTGTCGCGTCCCCGGCCGTATCGAGTCCTATACCTATGAGGAATTAAAGCGGTTCCGCCTCCTCAACACCGCGGAGAAGATCCCTCTTTTTTCCGAGGTGCTTTCCTGCGTAGACGGAAGGGTCCCTCTGCTCATCGAACTGAAGATTCCCGGCTCGTCTCTTCAAATCTGCGAAGCTGCCTGCCGGATGCTGAACAATTACTCCGGGACGTTTTTGATCCAGTCCTTCAACACCATGGGGCTGTACTGGTTCCGCCGGAACGCCCCTCATATTCTGCGGGGACAGCTCTCTTCCAGGCTCACCAAAGAAAACCTGGATGATCCCTGGATCCTCCGGTTTCTGGTAGAACATCTGCTCACAAATTTTCTGGGACGCCCGGATTTTATTTCCTACAAGCTGAGCGATCTGCCCCGCTGGGAAGTTTTCGTATGCCATAAATTTTTCCGTTCCCCGATCGCCGTTTGGACGCTCCGGACGGAACAGGCGCTGAAATGCGCAAAGCGGCGCTATGATATTCAGATTTTCGAAAAAGCGCTGAATTTTTATTAAGAAATCATGAAGATTCTTGTTGGAGATCCTGTTTCATGTTATAATCTCATCAGACAAAATACTGTGGTTTTTTGTAGAGGGGTTGAAGTATATGAATTTAAAAAGGGGATTAAAATCTTACCGTCATGCGTGGGTATTGCTGTACGCCCTGATCTACATGCCGTGGTTCCGGTATCTTGAACAGCGCAGCGTACACCGCTATTATCTGATCCATTCGCCGCTGGACGACTGTATTCCGTTCGTCGAGTATTTCATTGTACCGTACTTACTGTGGTTTATTTTTGTCTTTGCGGGAGTCGCTTACTTCTTTTTTACGGACAAAAAGGGATACTACAGACTGACCGCGTTTCTGTTCAGCGGAATGACCATATTTCTGATTATCTGCACCCTGTTTCCAAACGGAACGCATCTGCGCCCGGAAACTTTCGCGCATGATAATCTGTTTACCGACCTGGTAAGGATACTTTACAGTATAGATACCCCTACCAACGTGCTTCCCAGCATCCATGTATTCAATTCCCTCGGCATCTGTTTCGCCATTGGACACAGCGAAGCGCTGAAGCAAAAAAAATGGATACGTTACGGAACGTACGCGGCGGCGGGACTCATCATTCTGTCCACCATGTTCCTGAAACAGCACTCTGTGACGGACGTGTTTGCCGCGACGGTGATGGCGGGCGTGATCTATCCATTTGTATATCTCCCCGCCGAGCGCAAAGCGCCCAAATTTTCGCACCAGCCGGTGTAGGCAGCACGGCAGTTTACCTGTCTTAAAATATTAAAATACAAGGAGCGGACTTACGATGTATGCTGAATTTCATGACAATCTTATCACTGGGAACGAAATGATCGACTCCCAGCACAGGGAACTGATCCAAAAGATCAACGATCTCTTAAAAAGCTGTGAGAAAAGCAACGACAAGGCGGTCGCCGTAAAGACTCTCGATTTTCTTATGGACTACACGGAGTATCATTTCAACGCCGAGGAACAGCTTCAAAAGGACATCGGCTATCCGGGCTATGCCAAACACAAAGCCCAGCACGACCTGTTCAGGCAGTCCATCGGCGAACTCCACGAGATGCTCGAGGAGGAGGAAGGCCCGTCCCCCGCGTTCGTAAAAAGAGTGCAGGATAAAGTGATCGAATGGCTGTACGTACATATCCAGGGCTTCGACCGTTCTGTCGCCGAATACAAGTTTATGCGTGAAAGCAATGAAAGACTGTAAGAATACAGTCCCTCTCCACGGGCAGGGAGCCGGGAAAGCCGGCGTCCCTGCCTTCTTTATTTATAAAGACTTATAAATAGCTTCCTTATATTTTTCAAACGCGGACGGAATCGGATATTTTTCACGGATATCCTTCGGACGCACAAACAGCATTTCCTCCGTGCAGGATTTCTCAAGCTCGTCCACCTGCACCAGATATCCCCTCATGTGCCATTCCACATGGCTGAAAATGTGTACCGCCTCGCCCAGGGGCCGGATCCGGACAGGTATAAGCCCTATTTTTTTGCTGTAAGCGACGGCCTCATCCTGCGTGAGACGGCCGGTTACGCTCGGCAGTTCATACATTCCCGCCAGAAGTCCCGTCAAAGGGCGTTTGCGGATTGCGATATTTACCCCATCGCGAAAGACAAATACCGTGCGCTCCTCTGTCCTGCGCTTCTTCTTTTTTGTCTTTACCGGAAAATCGGTCTCCTTTCCCTCCGCGTGGGCCCTGCACAGAAAAGCTGCCGGACACTCCCCGCATTTCGGCCGTCCGTTCGGCACGCACACAACCGCGCCCAGCTCGATCAGGCCCTGATCGAAATCTCCGGCCTGTCCCTGCGGGATCACCTGCTCCAGCCAGCGCTCCACCTTCCTGCGCACGCTTTGTTTCATAATGTCCTCCCTGCTGGCAAGGATTCGTGAAACCACTCTCAGCACATTTCCATCCACGGCCGGTTTCGGGATCCCAAAGGCGAAAGCGCTGATCGCTCCCGCCGTATAGGAACCGATTCCCTTTAAGGAAAGGATCTCTTCATAGGTTCCCGGAAATTCTCCGTCAAAATCCATCATGATCTGGCGCGCGGCCTTCTGCATATTCCTGACACGGTTATAGTAGCCCAGCCCTTCCCACAGCTTCAGCAGCGTATCTTCCTTTGCCTCTGCAAGCGCCCGGACATCGGGCAGGACCTGTAAAAAGCGTTCATAATACGGTTTTACTGCCTCTACCCTGGTCTGCTGAAGCATGATCTCCGATACCCATACCCGGTAGGCGTCCGGACGGTTTCGCCAGGGAAGTTCCCTCTTGTTTTTCTGATACCACTCTATCAGAGGTTTTCCCAGCCCGCGCAGAACCGGATCCGCAAAGAGCGTGGGATTCTCCCTTTCGGAAACTGCGCCGTCCGCCGTTTTCCCGCTTTTCTTTTCGATGATATCCACCTCCCCGCATCCTTCGTCCTTTTACGCCATGACGGTCTTCACCAGCGCGGCGATTATGATCAAAACGCCCAGCGCAATTCTATAATACCCAAACACCTTAAAATCATTCTTCCTGATATATCCCATTAAGAACCGGATGGCAGCCACAGAGACGGCAAAGGACACCAGGCATCCCAAAAGCAGAAGCCCCAGTTCCGTACCGGTAAAATGAAATCCGAATTTCACCAGCTTCAGCAGACTGGCCCCGAACATTGCAGGGATCGCCAGAAAGAACGTAAATTCCGCCGCTGTCTCGCGGGCCACGCCAATCATCAGCGCGCCGACGATGGTAGCCCCGGACCTGGACGTCCCCGGAATCAGGGCCAGCATCTGAAAAACGCCGATCCACAAAAGCATCGTGACGGACAGCTCGGAGATTTTGGTGATCCCCGGCCTCTTTCCCTTATTTCTGTTTTCCACAAAAATAAAGAGGGCGCCATAGACGATCAGCATCAGCGCGACCGGAAGAGGTTTGTAAAAAACCGCATCCAGATAATCGTTAAAGATCACTCCTATGATTCCCGCCGGTATGGATGCAATCAGCACCTTGATCCACATCTGCCAGGTCAGCAGCTTCTCCTTTTGAGTTTTTTTCGGCGAAAACGGATTCAGTTTATGAAAATAAAGCACAACGACCGCCATGATCGCGCCCAGCTGAAT
Source organism: uncultured Lachnospiraceae bacterium (assembly GCA_947631695.1). Lineage (GTDB taxonomy): Bacteria > Bacillota > Clostridia > Lachnospirales > Lachnospiraceae > Claveliimonas. The sequence continues at coordinate 8,804 of CANRMH010000060.1, forward strand.
CACTACGTCAAACATTTCCATAAAGGAATCGCTCAGTCCCGGTTTCAGCAGATCTCCTGCAAGAATCAGATGTCCCGTACTGCTGACCGGCAGCCACTCCGTAATGCCTTCCACGATCCCCATCACAATGACTTTCAAAATATCTAACATTTCTCTTCCCTCCTTTTACCTTTCCCTTACGTCCTGCTGATTTTTATTGAGCGCTTCCGTCTATCCCGTCACATACCGTTCGATCACCCTGGCGACGCCGTCCTCGTCGTTCGACGGCGCAATGATATCCGCCGCTTCCTTCGCCTCCGGAATACTGTTTTCCATCGCAACTCCGATTCCTGCGGCCCTTATCATACTCACGTCGTTCCCTCCATCGCCAAAAGCCATGATCTCATCCCGGCTAATCCCAAGCAGCCTCCCGAGATAGAGAAGACACTCTCCCTTATTTACATTTCTGACGTTCACCTCGATATTATTTCCAAGAGATCCGGTGAGTTCCACTTCCAGATTGCTTTTTTTCACCTCGCGCTCCGCCATATCCTGCTCCTCCTTCCGGCAGAAAATCGCCTGCACCTTATCCGAATCCTTCTGTGTTTCCTCGTACTTTTTCCTCACGCTCTCCACCGGCCGGCGCGTCGCAAGAATATAATCCGCCATGGGCTTCTGCGGCAGAAATTCTCCCACCCGCTCCAACGCGCGGCGTTGGGCATAACCGACGCCGTCAAAATATACCTCTAAAAGCGTATCATATTTATAGAAGATATCCAACAATTTCCCGACAACTTCGTGGGGAACCAGACGCTCATACAACGTATGGTTCTCCTTTAAATCGACCAGTCTGGCCCCGTTCGCTGTCAGAGCATACCGAAGGCCCCTGAGTTCAAGAAGTTCCTCCGGAAGGCCTGAAATGGGGCGTCCGGTCGCCGGCAGAATGACGATCCCCTGCCGGGACGCCCGCTCCAGAATTTTTCTTGAGTAAGGCGTCAGTTCTTTCTGGCTGTTCAAAAGCGTGCCGTCCAGATCCATCCCTATCATTTTAATCTTTTTTCTCATCGTAAAATATTCCCCGGTCCTCGATTCTATGCTCAGAATTTTT
>CANRMH010000061.1 GCA_947631695.1 uncultured Lachnospiraceae bacterium
TTTTTCAGTCTGTCCCCGATCAGATCCCGCAGCCGGTCGCTGAAAACAGAACTGTTCCCATTCTTCAGTTCCTTTCGCATATCCTCCGTATATACCTGCGGCATTGCCCGCATCCTGACGCGGTTCTTTATCTCCAACAGCGTATAGATCCCCTGTTCGCACCTGTAAAAAGCCTCCAGCGAAGGAGTCGCGGATCCCAGCACCACGCTCGCGCCTTCCATCCCGGCCCTCGCGATCGCCGTCTCCCTTGCGTGGTATCTGGGCGTCTGCTCGCTTTTATACGTACTTTCATGCTCCTCGTCGATCACGATCAGTCCAAGATTGGGAAACGGCGTAAACAGCGCGGATCTGGGACCGATCACAATATCCACTTCCCCCGCTTTCGCGCGCTGCATCTGATCATAGCGTTCCCCTGCGGACATCTTTGAATTCATGATTGAAACGCGTTCCCCGAATTTCCGATAAAACCGCATCACTGTCTGATACGTCAGCGCAATCTCGGGGATCAGCACGATCGCCTGCTTCCCCTTTCGCACTACCTCCGCGATCATTTCCATGTAAACTTCCGTTTTTCCGCTTCCGGTCACGCCGTACAGCAGATAGACGTCTCTCTTACCGGATTCATAATCGCGCAAAAAAGCTTCGATCGCCCTCGTCTGCTCTTCCGTAAAGCAAACCTCGCCGCTTTGCTTTGCGGACGCGGAAATGGGATTTCTGAAAACGCGGGCGGATTCCACGCTCAGCACTCCCTGTTCCTCCAACGCCCGTATGGTCGAAAGAGCGATATTCAGCTTTTTCGTCACGAGCATATAATCCAGCTCCCGGTCGTCCAGAAGCGCGGCCATCAGCCTTGCCCTGGCGCGCTGATTTTTTTGCAGATAAAATTCCAGTTTCCGCTCTCCATCTTCCCGGCTCAGAAGGAGCCGGAGGATCCTCTTTTTCTTTTCCCTTTCCTGACGCTTAACCGGCAGAACGGTCCTCAGCGACTGAATCATGGTCCCGCCGTAATGTTCCTTCATCCACGCCGCCAATTCCACCAGTCTCGACTCTATAGCGACGCTCCCGCCGGCAATTTCCAGTACCGGTTTGATCTTCTGCACATCGTAATCCGCCGTTTCAGAAAATCCAACCACATACCCGCCTCTTTCCCGGTTTCCATTTCCGAAAGGGACGTTGACTTCCATTCCCACTTTCAGTATCCCCTCCAGTTCAGAAGGTATACTGTACTGAAAGATCTTATCCAGCTTCTCATGTGTAATATCTATGATCACGTTCGCATACATGTTTTCACCCGAATCTCTTCCGCAATTTCCTCCACCGTCTGCCGATCGTCCATCGCGCAGCGGACTCCCCGTATCTCCTGATAATTTTCATGGCCCTTTCCGGCAATCACTATGACGTCCCCCGGCATGTGATGCAGCAGGGCGTACCGGATCGCCTCCCTTCGGTCGGGGATCATCCGGCAGCAGCAGGCGCCTTTGGTCCTGTCTATTCCTTCCCGAATCGCTTCCATGATCTTACCCGGATCCTCGTATCTGGGATTATCTGTGGTGACAACCGTAAAATCCGCGTACTTTCCCGCGGCCTCCCCCATTTCATAGCGTCTCGCCTCGGAACGGTTCCCTCCGCACCCAAAGACCGCCACTACACGGCCGGACGCGTATTCCCGCAGCATTTTCAGAATGCTCTCAAGACTCATCGCATTGTGGGCGTAATCGACAAAAACCGCTGCGTCCTCCAATCTGGCAGCCAGTTCCATCCGCCCCGGAACCCTGACTGTCGCCATCGCTTCCTGTATCGCCGGATCTCCGATCCCGAACAATTCTGAAACCGCTATGGCGGCCAGCGCATTGTATACGTTAAACGCTCCGGGCATGGGCATCCTCACGGACAGCTTTCTTCTCCCCTCGACTCCAAATTCGACCCCGAAGCACTCCGGAGTCTTTAATCTGACCAGTCCCTCCGCGCGATAATCGGCAGGGCGCTTCATGCCGTAAGTAATGATCCGGCAGGCGGCTTTCGCAAACATGTCGTCGCACGCCGGATCGTCCGCGTTCCCGACCGCGACCCTGCACTGCCGGAACAGCTGCGCCTTGCACCGCTTATATTCCTCAAAATCCTCGTGTTCCCCCGGTCCGATGTGATCCATCCCGAGATTTGTAAAAACGCCGGCGTCAAACAGGATCCCGGCCGTGCGCTGAAACTTCAGGCCCTGCGAGGATACCTCCATCACCGCGCTGTCGAACCCCGCCTCCACCATTTCGTGCAGATATTCGTGGATCCGCCAGGATTCCGGCGTAGTATTCACGCCTCCTGTCACCCGAAGCCCGGTATCCGTCTGTATCGTACCGATCAGTCCCGTCCTGTGTCCCGCGCACTGCAGAAGATGCCGGATCATATATGCCACCGTCGTCTTCCCCTTTGTACCCGTGATCCCGATCAGTTTCAGCTTTTTGGCGGGATAGCCGTAATAGGCCGCCGACATCATAGCCAGCGCGCAGCGGCTGTCCTCCACGCGGACAATCGTAACGCCCTCAGGATTTTTTATCTCCTTTTGGACGATCAGCGCGGCCGCGCCCTTAGATGCCGCCTCCCCCGCCAGCAGGTGTCCGTCCGTCCGGTATCCCTCCACGCAGACGAACACGTCTCCCTTATCCAGCGTCCTCGTATCATTCGTAACTTTTCCTGTCTCCACATCCAGCCTTCCCTGTATAAGCGCATACTCCAGCTGTGAGAGAAGTTCGAAAAGTTTCATGTCAAAAACCCCAATGTCTCATTCTCATCTACCATTTTGGCACAACTTAAAAGAACCGTCAACATTTTCCATATGGAAAGAAAACCGCCGAAAACGACAAAAGATTTACTCCTTTCTCATTTCCCGCGGTTCTTTTCCTATCCGGACGCCCCTAAGGGACTATCCGACAGTATTGGTCGCGATATAATCAAAATTCAGGACGTCGTCCTCATCTATCGTATAGACTTTCCGAAGCCCTTCGTCTTCGTGAGTCACGTGGAGGGTAACCGTCTTCTGGTCCAGTTCCTGAGCGTCGTCCACGCACCCCTGAAAACATTCCAGAAATACTCCCATCATTGCGCTTTCGTCCGCTCCGGCATCCACAGCTTCCTGGATCATATCCGGGAATCGCTCTCCCAGCAGATCGTACGCATTGACCGGAGTCACGATGACATCCACCGTGTAGTTATCATCCTCATCCCTGACGGCTTCCTGCACTTCGTACCGGATCTTCCCCCGGAGTTCTGCCTCCAGCTGGAAATAGCTTTCCTTCTCCTCATCTGTCGCCGTCAAACCGCTCTGCGTGATCTGCTCTTCCAGAGAATCCTGAAATTCCTTTTCCATCTGCTCCCTGGCTTCCTCCTCATTCACCCCCACAGATTCGGCATAAGCCTGATACTCCTGCTTGTACTTTGCATCCAAAGCAGCCTGCACATATCCCCCGGCGTCAAAGTCCCTCTGTGACGCCAGACCGCACGATGACAACACAAGCGCCATTACCGCTGTCAGAATGACAGCCCCTGCCTTTTTCATTTCTCTCACAACTCCTTTTGATTATTTTTTATATTTATCCCGCGTTTCACGGAGAGAAAGATATTTTTTCACATACTCCACATCCGACGGGCAGGCCAGATATTCGCTTCCATACTTCTGCCTTGTTTCCCGGCCTTTTCCGGTGATCAGCAAAAGCGTTTTTTCTCCCGCGGATTCGATCGCCTCGCGAATGGCTTCCCCGCGGTCTTCTATCATCTCGTACGGGCAATTCTGCGCTTCCACGTATCCGGCAATATCCCTTGAAATATCCTCCACAGGTTCATAGCCCGGATCCTCCGCAGTCAGATACACCTTCTTTGAATATCGCCCCGCGATCGTTCCAAGATCCCTTCTTCTTATCAGGGCCTTCTTCCCCGGGCATCCGAAGACGGATACGATCTCATAATCCGGGTATTCCTCTCTCATGGATGAAAACAGCTTCTCAAAACTCAGCTTATTATGCGCATAGTCCACGATGGCTATGATTTTTTTATCTTCGGTGGCATACAGTTCCATCCTTCCGCCGGAACGGGCGCGGAAAAGGCCGGATCGAATATACTTCACCGGTATCTTCAGCCTGACTGCCGCGGCGATAACCCCAAGCGCGTTCTCCACATTGAAGAGTCCCGGCATGGTAAGCGCGAATTCCTCGTCAAACTGCCTGCACCTGACAAAAAATCTGGTCTCATGGCCCTCCTTGCGGATATTGTACGCATAGAAATCCGCGGAGGCGTCCCTGACGCTGAACGTCAGCACCTCGTTCGCCGCCAGCGCAGCTTTCAGGATCCTTTCGCTCTCATCCGCATCCAGGTTCACAACCGCCGTATCCGTCTTTTCAAACATTAACATTTTTGAAGTAAAATAATCCTCATAATCCGCATGCTCGATCGGGCTGATATGGTCTTCCGAGATATTCAAAAAAATGGCCACGTCAAAACGCATGCCGTCCACACGGCGATATTTCAGCGCCTGTGAGGAGACTTCCATCTGAACAAACTCTATGCCGCAGTCCGCCGCATTGCGGAGATGCCTCTGCAGCTCCACGGCTTCCGGCGTGGTAATATGCGATTCCTCCCGGATCTTCCCGTCATAGACGTCGATGGAAGAAAGGATCGCGCTTTCCTTTTTCCCCTCCGCCTGCAGGTAATCGTCCGCGATCGCTTTCATATAATAGGCGAAAGTGGATTTTCCATTGTTCCTCCCACGCCCACTACCGTCAGTTCCTCCCACGGGCGGTTATAAAACCGATTTGCCAGCACAGGCATCGCCCTGCGGATGTCCTTCACCAAAATGTACGGAATCTCTTCCGGCAGATCGTAAACCTTTTCGCTGACGTAACAGGCCGCCCCTTTCTGAACGGCTTCACGGAGATATACCGGCTTAAAAGCCGAACCTTTGCAGATAAACATGGTGTCCGCTGTCACTTCTTTTGAATTGTAGGTAAGATTCCGGATCAAAATATCTCCCTTCCCGCAGAGGCCGCACGCCGACAGCATGTCCTCCTCTTTCAGTAACCTTACATAATCCTGAATCGTATCGTACCTCATATTCGCCATCTTCCTATTCCCTTTCGTCTACTGATATTCCGCCCCGGAGCGCAGGATGGATTCCCTCACGAGAACATCCATCGCGTCCAGACAGAAGGAAGGAATCTCATGTTTGCCTTTGAATACCGACAATTCCGTACACGCCAGGATTACCGCGTCGCATCCCCTGCGGAGAAATTCACTGATGACACGGTCAAACTTCCGGCGATCTCCGATCTTGCCGCATTTGACGTCCTCGTAGATCAGAGACATCACATCCCTCTGCCGTTCCCCGGAAAGATCCACGGGCTCAACTCCCATACGCCTGCACTCTCTGTGATAGATCCCCGACCGCACCGTTCCGTCCGTCGCCATGACGCCCACTTTTTTTACATTTCCAAACTCTTTCACCACATACGCCACGCTCTCCCGGATCATGTGGATGACCGGTATCCTCACCGCATCCTGGATCTGGTCATAGAAATAGTGGGACGTATTGCAGGTAACGGCTATGTTGGATACGCCCAGAGCTTCCAGCGTCCTCGCGTCACGGCGAAGAAGCCGAACCAGCTCCGGGGAGTCTCCCTCAAGAATCGCCCGCGTCCGGTCCGGCATGGTTGCATGGCTTAAAATCACCATATCAATATGGTCCTGAGCCCTCTGCGCTTTCGTATGCGCAACTATGTTTTCGTAATAGTAGCTGGTAGCTTCCGGCCCCATACCGCCGATCACGCCCAGTTTTTTTCGTCTTGTTTTCTGTTCCATGCCAATTTCCTTACCGATAATATCTGCGAAAATAGGAATACTGTTTCAGATGGTTCTTCCACATGCGGAGCATTCTCCGCGCGCCCAGATCTCCGCGCATGAATACGGGATTCACCATCCTGCCTTCGCGCGCCAGTTTTTTCATCTTCGCAAGATACTCCGGGTCCTTAACATACATGTACGCCACTTTCTTCGGCACCGTCATCCAAAGATGTTCGTCAAGCGCTTCCTCATAGGGCAGCTCCCGGTGATAGATATAATCCTCCGTCACATATTTCGCCACGTTGAGTCCTGAACCCGTCACATAGTAATTGCTTCTTCCCTGTCTGGTATTGATCTCAAAGAAACGGTAGGAACCGTCGCGCACATCGTACTTGATATCAAAATTGGAAAATCCTACATAGTGAAGATCTTCCAGGAGATTTTTCACGCGTCCCATCAGTTCCTTATTCGGCTCCGTGATGATCACCGCATGGTTGCCCAGCCCGTGAGGCGTATGCTCTTCCAGGAGAACATGTCCCAGGCACATCATCCTCACCTTCCCGTTCCGGTCCGAATAAGAGGTCAGCACGCGCATATATTCATCATTTCCGGGAATCATATCCTGGATAATAAGCGTATCGTCATACCCCGCCTCATAGATCCGGCTAATGGTCTGTTCCAGTTCCTTCCTGCTGCCGGGCTTGAAGATCTTATTCTGGCCGGGAAACGGATGTTCCCAGTACGCAATGCTGTTGGAAGGCTTTAAGATCACAGGGTAGGAAAATTCGCATGAAAAATCCAGCCCCATCTCTTTCCTGTACACAATAGTCTCCGGATATCCGACTCCATGCTTTTCACAGAGACGGTAAAAACGTTCCTTCTTTTGCAGGCTGTCCATCAAATCAAAATCAATATAGGGAACGATGACGTTTTGTTCAAATTCTTTTTTATGCCTGCTTGCCAGCGCGACGTAGCTGTCGCCGCATCCGATCAGCAGGATCTTCTTATCCCTGTGTTCCGCCGCAAAACGATTCATCCGCTCTACAAAATAATCGTCGGTGTCAATCGCCGGATTCCCCTCGTAAACCGTAATCCGGCTCTGGTAGCTTGGCCCCGTCATATATTTTCCAAACACATAGGACTTCACCTGATACTGTTCGTAAAATGCGCGCGCCACGCTGTAGGTATTGATATCCCCGCCGAGCAGCGCCGGAATGAATTCCCGTTCTATGAATCTCATATCTGTTCCGCATACTCCTTTATCTGTCATTATACCAGATCATTATACCTCCTGGCGAAAGGTGTGTCAAACCGGAGAAATATCCTCCTTAAATCCCTCTCCGACCACCTCGTTGGATTCCATGATAATGGTGAACGAGTTCGGATCCACCTCGAGCGCCAGTTTTTTTATCACATACATCTGCTTGTTGTTGCAGGCGCACATTACCACGTCTTTCTCTTTTCCGGAATAGCTTCCCATCCCCTTTAAGATCGTCGAGCCTCTCCCGGAATACATATCGATCTTTTTCGCCACATCCTCGCCGTGTTCCGTCACGACCAGAGCCATTTTCCCTTTATCGATCCCATACAGGATCTTATCCATAACGGTCGCGACCAGATAGGTCACGATAATTCCGTAAATCAGTCCGTCTATTTCCTTGAATACCAGAATGCTCCCCAAAAGGATCGTCGCCATATCAAGCGCAAACGTGATCACCCCAAGCGTCATGTGCGGACGCACCTTTCTGATCGCCACGCTGATAAAATCCTGGCCTCCCGTAGAGGAGCCGCGCATAAAGATCACAGCGTACCCGCTCCCGCAAAGAACGCCCATGCAAAGCGCCGCCAAAAGCCGGTTCCCCTCATACACCGGGAGCAGCGGAGCGACCGAGTCGATCAGGACGGACGTGATGATCGTAGATTTCAGAGAGCGAAAAAAGAATTTCCTGCCCAGAAATTTATAGCAGAACAGCGCCACCGGAATATTCAGAAGCACCGTGCCTATCCCGACAGGTATGCCGAACAAATGATATAAAATAATTGCTATGCCTGAAAATCCTGCTACCGGGAAATTAGCGTACAATGCAAAATTATAGACTCCTATCGCAATCAGCATACCTCCGGCGATATCCACAAGGACATCGATCCCCAATTCCTTCCATGCCTTCTTTTTCATAACGATTTCCTTTCCTGTGCAAAAAATTCCTGTAAACTTTAATTTATCATTCACAGACCCGCCCGCGTTTATTCCAACTCCTCTTTTGTTTTTTTCTTTCTGTGATACGAGGGAATCCAGCCTCTCTGCACCGCGTCCGCGCCGTATTTTTTTCTGATCTCATCCATAGCCTGATCCAGTTTTCTCTGCTTTCTCCGGTACTCGCCGTCCTGAAATTCCGGATCAAAAATACTCATCTGTTCCGGTTCGTCCGCACGGGACAGTCTGGCGCTCCGAATGCCCAGCAGGCGGATTGGCCGCCCGTCCCAGAGTTCGCGGAAAAGTTCCACGGAAGTTCTGTAAATATCCGCGTCGGCGTCCGTATTTTTTAAAAGCTGCCTCTGATGCGAAACCGTCTCAAACGTATCATATTTTATTTCCACGCTCAGCATGCCAGCCTTCTGTCCGGCTTTTCTAAGTCTCCTGCCCACGCTTCCGGACAGCTTTTGCAGGCTGGCCCGCGCTTCCTCCTCCGTCAGGGCGTCTCTGGGGAGAGTCGTGGAATTTCCAATTCCCTTCGCTTCCTGTTTCTCCGAAACGACCTCCTCGTTCCCCATCCCATTCGCGAACCTCCAGAGCATCCTTCCGTGGCTCTTCAGATGCAGTTCCAGAATTGCCGGGTCTGTCTTCGCAAGGTCGCCGATCGTGCGGATCTCCAGCTTTCTCATCGTCTCTACGCTGGATCGCCCCGCCATATATAGATCCGAAACCGGAAGAGGCCACATCTTTTTCTGGATCTCCTCCGGAAACAAAGTATGTATCCTGTCCGGTTTCTCAAAATCCGAAGCCATCTTTGCCAGCAGTTTATTGGATGAGATTCCGATATTCACCGTAAATCCAAAGCTTTCCCGAATCCGGTCTTTGATCTCCCTCGCCCCTTCCAGATATGAGGGAAACCGGTGCGAGATCCCTGTAAAATCCAGATAGCACTCATCCACGCTCACCTGCTCGATATCCGGCGTGTAAGTGTGCAGAAATTCCATCAGCCTCCTGCTGTAGCCGCGGTACAGCTGATGATCCGGAGGCTCAATCACCAGATCCGGACACTTACGAATGGCACTCGCCACCGGTTCCCCGGTCCGAATGCCATACTTTTTGGCGGGCAGAGACTTCGCCAGCACAATCCCGTGGCGGGATTCCTGATCCCCTCCGATAATGGCGGGGATCGTCCGCAAATCTCTGTCCGACCCATTCTTCAATTCTTCCGCTGCGGTCCAGCTTAAGAAGGCCGAATTCACATCAATATGAAATACAATGGACATTATCTGCTCCTTGCCGTCAATTTTCCGTTCTCCACACCGATCACAATGGTCTGGCCCGCGCCCGCGCCGTCCTGCAGCATCAGCTTTGCGGCGAGCGTCTCCACGTTCTTTTGCAGATAACGCTTCATCGGCCTTGCCCCGTACAGCGGATCGTATCCGCCGTCCGCCACGTTCTTCTTCGCCTCATCCGTCAGGACGATCTTAATCTCCCTTTCCTCCAGGCGCCGGTTGACGTCTGCGATACACAAGTCAATAATGTCATAAATATTTTCTTTCGTCAATGGTTTAAATAAAATTGTCTCATCCAGGCGGTTCAGGAACTCCGGACGGAAATGCGCGCGAAGTTCTCTCATGACCTCCTGCTGGCAATCCGCGCTGATCTCCCCGCTCTCATCGATCCCTTCCAGAAGGTAGGAAGAACCAATGTTCGACGTCATGATGAGGATCGTGTTCTTAAAATCCACCGTTCTCCCCTGGGAGTCCGTGATCCGCCCGTCGTCCAGCACCTGCAGAAGTACGTTGAACACGTCCGGATGCGCCTTCTC